>CAYZSM010000061.1:0-4801 GCA_964481105.1 uncultured Candidatus Saccharibacteria bacterium
CATATATTGACTCCAAGGAATGAAGGTAGACTGCACCGTGCTAATCGTGCCCTGGTTCGCTTGGATGTTGAAGTTTGCGTTGCTGCTGTTGCCGGGCGGACTGATGCAGTTATTATAGGCGAGGCTGATGTTGGTTTTGGTTTGGCCGGGATTCGTAAATGAACTGGGCTTTACAAAGTTGCCGGTGCCGCCAATTGAACAATTTGTCGCGCCGGTATTTTTACCGGCTACCGTTATATTTTCAGCTATCAGATTAGTCGTATTTTTCGCCATGGTAATGTAGCCGTTGATAAACAAATCTTTGGCTTCCAGGTTTTTGATGCCACTATCCATTGCCAAAATATTGCGGCTGACAATCGAGGCTGCCGTGGAGGCTGAACTCCGCTGAGCCGTAACCCTAATAGTCCGCTTAAAACCAGCAGTCGCCGCGGTTTTTGGGGAGTAAACGCGCCCGACAGCTGTCAGGATTTTTTCTTTGGCATTACTACCGGTGGTAACCGCCACTGTATAGGTTGACTTGTAGGTGCTGGCACTGAGCACTTGTACTTCACCGGTGGTGCCGGTATAGGTATCATTGCCGCCATTGATCGTGGCAATAGCGGCGTCGGCGCCTGATTCGGCGGCGTATTGGGCTTGCAAAGCAAATACCCGGCCTTTGGCACGATTCAGATTGGCGTTCGCTAAGCCGAACATGCCGGCCATAATGATGCCGAGAAATACCACAATGCTTATAACGGCTACCATAACCATGCCGGCTTCGCCAGCTCGCTGCCGGCTGCTAAAAGTATTATCGCGTATAAGAAGCATGTTCATGTTAATTCCTTAAAGCCACCCGAACGACCGTTTGATTGGCAGTGTCGCCGCCATTGTGCACACGGCCTTTACGGGCCAGTTTAAGATTAAATTCTACCACTTCAACCGAGGGGAAATCAGGTCCGGTGTAAGCGCCTGTCGAGGGGTCGGTAATGGATGTGTAATCAATAGCGTTACCAGATCGTGAAAAGTAGCGCATGGTGACCGTCGAGATGTCATCGGCGATAACCGTATCGGCTGGACAGCTGGTGGTGGCCGCTGCAGCTGGACAGCTGGTTTTAGCGCGATTATTCGCCGCAAATGAATTAGCGACAGTGCGGGCCAGCAATTGTTTGGTGGTGCCGTTTAAGTAAAGAATGACATCATCCTGATAGGTTGTCGAACCGTTTAAGATGATATTTTTTGAAGTATCAATACTAGGACGGTTAAAATAAATTAGTGGCGTTATAGTGCCGCTGCTGCCAACGGATATTGTCCCCGGAACTGCATGAATCGGCAGCCAATAATTGCCGGTCGCATCGGCTGGATCAACTTTGCCGACATGTTGATCCACCAGATCATTTTGAGTAATCAATCCGGACGCTGCGTTAATAGCCTGACGCAAATAATCCCCGCTATTCAACCGCGAAACCAATGTTTCCTGATCCGCCTGCAAAGTCGCGCTATTAGCCCAATAATGCAAGCCAAACGACGTTATAATTCCCATAATAATCATGCTGCCCATCATGGCCACCAGCAGTTCGATAATTGTTAAACCGCGGCTGTCCTGGTTCATTGTTGACCGATTCCATTTCGGGTAATTAACATGCGCAGCTGCAGAGCAGGCCGGCTGCTGTTCGGCGCGGGATAGGCAACACTAATGGAAACAACCTTGGAGTCAGGAATAGTTTTTAATGGATCGGTAGCCCCCAGGCTGCTAGTGTCTGTAACGGTAAGCGACGGTGCATAGGTTATGGTAGCCGTGCTGTTGTTTTCGGCCGCAAAGCTGTTGTTGGGATAACAGTTATTGCTACTGGTCAGGGAGTTAAACTCCAAGGCGCGGTCCAGCTCTGGACAGGCACTGAGTACGGCATACATCTCATTGAGCTGGCGAGCCAGCCCATAGCTGTGACGGATCGAATTATAGGCGGTTGAAACACTGGCTACCATAAGGGGCAGGAGCACCATGGCAATCAGCAGCTCCAGTAAACTGAAGCCCTGCATATTGCTTTTCAAGGACTCTTTATAAGGCCAGCGCCGAGGGTGCATCATACTTACGCTTAAGTATATAGTATAAGTTGCTAGGGCTGTACTTCGGGTGGTTGAGCGGCGCTGACGCAGGCAATATTGCCAAACTTGGTAGTAAATGGTTGCGGATTTTCGCTTTCCGGCGCTAGGACAAAATTAGCCTCACCTTTGTCTATACTGAAGGCTGAAAGTGCGACATCGTCATAAAAATTACCTTCCCGGTCAAAAAATGCCAGACGGGTAGGCGACTTTCGTTCTTGAGCGGCACGCAGGGTATCAATGACGATACCTTGGCTCGGGCAGGCTACTTCGAAGCGTAAGCGAGTCTGATGATAAAAGAAGAAATACCGGTTTCGCTTGGTTCTGGCTACTTCGATAGGATCGGACTCCCTCTGGTTTGAATTAACCAAATAGCCAACCGGATCCGGCATGTCCAGGCTTTCTCGATAACCAACCCGCGGTTCGGGAGGAAATGAATCTGTCATTGCCTCATCCTAGTGCCTAAGTACCCTCTATAGCAAGCATAAGCAAAACCCCCGGTAACGTCCGGGGGTTTTGAAAGACCGAGAGTAGTCCGAAGTACTAGTCGAGATTGGTCTTGGTGGCGGTCGTATTACCGTTAACCGTGCCTTCGTAGGTAGCGGTTAGGGTGTACTTCGCACAGGTAGTGTCGTCAGCTTCGCAAGTGGTGTCGGTGCCATTGGTGACAGCATAGGCGTACGTCTTGGCGACTGGCGCAGCAACCATGTCGTTGCTTTGAGTTGGGTTAGACGGGTCAATCAGAGCACCCTTATCGAGGCTCTTCATGTTGGTCGTTAACCAGCTGTCGCTTTTCATGTCAGTCAGGCTTGGATAGTAGCCATTCTGGCTGAAGAAAGCCTCCAGCTGAGTCTGTATGGTGCTCATATCGGCTGAGCGCTTACTGTTACGAGCTTTTGCCTGGATACCGCTATACGTAGTAATAACCAACAAAGCCAAAATACCGATAACAACGATGACGATCAAAAGTTCGACGATCGTGAAACCTTGATTACGTTTCTTTAGGGAGATCATGAGAGCCCACCCTCCTAATGATTAAATGTTTTTATTGATCTTTGCGTGGCGGGCAGTACCAGCCGGTGCGCAAGTATCTGGCTATGATTATAACCATAAGCGTTCTGAGGTCAAGCAGTTTGTGGATAAACCCTCGCGGGCTAACCGCCGGCAGTCTTACTCAAGTTCGCAATTGGTCCCATAACACTGGCGGCAATCAAGCCAACCGCGCCGCCGAGGAAGATAATCATGATCGGCTCAATAATAGCGGCCAGGCCGTCAATCAACACCGCGACCTCTTCTTCGTAAAAATCGGCAATTTTGGTGAGTACTGTATCGATTTGGCCGGTTTCCTCGCCAACCAGTAACATCTGGGCGACAATTGGCGGGAAATGCTTACTGCGGCTAATCGGCTCACTGAGCGGCTTGCCATTGCGTACCTCTTCGGCGGCAGCCTTCAACTCGGCTTCGATAACTTTATTGCCCAGCGCTGCACCGGTAACTTGTAGGGCATCTAGCACACTGACACCGGCTCCCATCAACGAAGCGAAGGTTCGCGAAAAGCGGGCTATGGCAATCTTCAAAATGACAGTTTTGACAATCGGTAAGCGCAACAACAAACCGTGAAATCTGAATTTGCCGGCATCAGTACGGATATAGCGCAGCACATACACGCCGGCTATCGCCGCCAGACCGGTTAACAAGATTAAGTTTGGTATTTTATTCAAAAATGGTATCGGAACATGGGCCATGATGGTTGGCCGGACACAGAAATTACTGAGGTTGAGCATTACCTGGGTGTACACCGGCAGCTTCGCCCCCGGACCGCCCAAAGAAAGCAATATAGCGCCAAGCTTCGGGACAATGAATAACATAATGCCAAAAAAGGCCAAGACCGTCACGCTGAGGATGACTATTGGATACATCATGGCGCTTTTAATTTTCTTGCGAATAGAAGCGTCCTGTTCGACCTGGGTGGCCAAGCGCTTCAAAATTTCATCAAGAATGCCGCCTTCTTCGCCAGCCCGCACCATGTTGACATAAACATCAGAGAAAACTGTCGGGAACTTTGCAAAGGCGTCACCTAGTGAAGTGCCGCTTTCGATGTCGTGGGTAATACCGGCCAACACTTCGCGCATATATGGTGTGCTGGCGTCACTTTGCAAGGCGGACAGTGACCGTGCCAAGGGAACACCGGCCGATATCATCGTCGACAGCTGGCGGGTAAAGATAACCAGATCACCGAGTTTGACCTTTTTCTTTGGCCCGAACAGTCCACCCTTTTTCGGGGCCGATTTATCAACTTCAATGAGCATCGGATGCAATTGTTGGCGGTGGAGCTGAGCTAAGAGATCAGCTTTGCTGACCACATCGGCACTTCCCGATACGGTTTTGCCCTCTTTGTTGGTGGCTTTATAGGTGAACTTCATGGTTATTCTTCCTGTGCCGTGACGCGCAAGACTTCCTCAATGGTGGTTTGGCCACGCAACGCCTTGACCAGACCATCCAGCTGCATCGTCAGCATACCCTCATCAATAGAAGTTTTTTCAATGGATTCTGAAGTGGAGTTGGCGACAATCATTTTCTGGATAGGTGTGGAGTTGTCGAGCACTTCGTAAATGCCCATTCTGCCTTTGTAACCGGTATGATTGCAACTTTCGCAGCCTTCAGCATTAGCTTTCCATAGACGGCTCAATGTTGATGCGGTCGAACTTAGTTGATCGGAAGC
>CAYZSM010000062.1:0-4800 GCA_964481105.1 uncultured Candidatus Saccharibacteria bacterium
CAGCGAGAACAGGTTTCCGAGACGGCGACAAAGCTTAGTATCATTGCTGACGACCAGGCGCTTAACAAAATCAAAGCGTTGGTACTGGGGCGTTTGGGCCGCGATGTCAAAGTTGCTGGTTTTCGCCCTGGCAAAGCCCCGGCCGCTATTCTGGAAAAACAGCTTGATCCGGCTCGTTTGCAGGCGGAATTCCTTGATGAAGCTGTTAATCAGTTCTATGCGCACGCCATCCAGCAGGAAAAATTACGTCCGGTAGCCCAGCCGGAGATTGCGGTCGTCAAGTTTGTGCCCTACACCACGCTGGAATTTACCGCTGAGCTGGAAGTTGTCGGCGACATAGCACTGGCGGATTACCAGCATATTAAGCTGCCTGCTAAACAGACGGAAGTTGTGGCTGCTGAAGTCAATAGCGTCCTCGATAATTTACGGCAACGCGGCGCCGTTAAAAAAGATGTCACCCGAGCTGCCAAAAACGGCGATGAAGTAACTATTAACTTTACCGGTGTTGATGCTAAAACTAAAGAACCTATCGAAGGAGCTGACGGCAGCGACTATCCCTTAGTACTCGGCAGCAAAGCGTTCATTCCCGGCTTTGAAGAGCATCTTGTAGGTGTCAAGGCCGGCGAACAGAAAACTTTCGATATTACGTTTCCAGCAGATTACGGCGCCGAAGAATTACAGAACCGCAAAGTAACATTTACGGTGACCGCCACGCTGATTCAGGAATTAAGCATGGCCAAGCTGGATAATGCCTTCGCCGCCAGCATCGGGCCATTTAAAACCTTGGCTGAACTCAAGGCTGACATTAAAAAGCAGCTGCTAACTGAGAAAAAACAGGAAGCCGAAAGAGCTTATGATAATGAATTGCTGCAAAAAATCGCAGAGAAAAGCCAGGTAGCGATTCCAAAAGCACTGATTGACGAAGAAATTGACCGGATCGAGGAAGAAGAGAAGCGCAATAGCGCTTACCGCGGTCAGACTTGGCAAGAGCATCTTGACGCCGAGGGTGTGACTGCCGAAGAGCATAAGGAGCGTCAAAGGCCGAGTGCCGAACTTCGTGTGAAGGCCGGTTTAGTGCTCGGTGAAATTGCTGAGCAGGAAAAAATTACCGTCACTCCTGATGAGCTTGATCTTCGTATTCAGCTGTTAAAAGGCCAGTATCCGGACCCGCAAATGCAAGCTGAGCTGGATAAACCGGAAAGTCGCCGCGACATCTTAAACCGCATACTCACCGAAAAAACTCTCGAAAAACTCCGCAAAATTGCAAAAACTTCATAATTATTGTACTATACAATAATGTTTACGGCTGAAAATGAACCAAGAGGCGATGGCTGGGCCTCACTCCTGGATGATATTTTTTGGCAGGCAGCAGTTGTCAATCGCCAGCTGGCTGCTGACAAGGAAATGCGGCTTCGATCGCCGAAATTTGTAGACGAACTCCAGACTCTTAAGGCTGCTGCCGCCCCGTTAATTGGTTATCAAGCAGTCGTGCATACCATACAGCCCAGAGTCTCACCGAGAGGTCCCCGCGTTGTCCAGAGCTTTAAGCAAAGTTCTTGGAGTGAAACGGTGCCACCATCAGATCTCAAAATTGTTAAACGAGCAGCAAAATCCGAAGAACTGGGCACTTTTCAGGGATTTATAAAGAGAAGTAGAGGACGCTCATTTGAAGTATGGGATATTGACACAAATATTGAATACTACAAACCCACTCGTATTCGTCGCTCGCGAAGTGAGTTAACTGGTGAAATTGTTGCAGCTGATCCGGCAGCCAGTGAGATTATGGTGGAAACTCCCGGATACCGACGAAATTCCATGTGGCTAGTTCGGCTGCTGAACCAACAGGAAGAGGAGTTTAAGCCCTTAGCGGAAGTACAGCTGCTCCAGAGGTCACGAAGCGCTCGCCGCTAATAGAATTAGCACTCTTGACATGCGAGTGCTAATTTTCTATACTGGAGCTTGATGAGTGTTTTAATTCCCACCGTTATTGAAACCGAAGGACGCATGGAGCGGGCTTATGATATTTACTCACGCCTGCTTAAAGACCGCATTATTTTCCTGGGTAGTGATGTGAATGAGGCCAGTGCCAACATTGTGGTCGCTCAGTTGCTGTTCCTACAATCCGAAGACGCCAAAAAAGACATTTATTTTTATATCAATAGTCCCGGCGGCAGTGTTTATGACGCCCTGGCTATCTACGACACCATGCAATATGTTAGTAACGACATTCAAACGGTCGGCATTGGTGTCCAGGCCTCAGCCGCAGCGTTTTTATTGAGTAGCGGCACCAAGGGCAAACGTTTTATGCTGCCGCATGCTACTGTCATGATCCATCAGCCATCTTCTGGGAACCGCGGCAAAGTTACCGACCAAGAAATCGATCTCAAGGAAAGCTTGCGCATCAAGCGTTTACTCGAAGAAATTATGGCCCGTAACACCGGTCAAAAAGCCGCCATAATCCACGAGGATATGGAACGCGACAAGTGGCTCAGCGCTTCAGAGGCCAAAACCTATGGCATCGTCGACGATGTCATTCTGAGCCCGCCTAAAACATCCTAACTGACCGCATGCTTGGAGCTTGGGTGGTGAATATCCACCCATTCCCCACCCATTGGGTACCCATCCGCCATACATCCTCCACCCAATGGTCATACATGAGGAGCGGGAAGCACCGTCAATGCGCTCTTGGCCGATGCCTCACAAGCAGTAAGCTTGACAGCTCGCAGCACTTGCTCCATACTGGTACATTAAGAAGTAGTGTAAGTTGGGGCGCTTATAATTTATAACGAGCTAAAAACCTCACACTTAGGATCTTCGGCCGAATCCAAAAAAACACAAAAACGTAAATGTACAGAGAACAAAAACAGGTGGCACTTTTGTGGTGCTCAGGTACCCAGCCAATCAAATAAAAGCAAGTAGCATTAGTAATTTAAGTAGGGGTCTCATTAGCGTATGGCGAAAGCATTAAGTACTAAAACAACCAAAACCACTAAAGGCTCACGGGTATTTTTCACGAATACCGATGATGCCATTGACCTACCAAATTTAGTTGATCATCAAAACCGTTCCTTCCAGTGGTTTGTCGAGGAAGGCCTCGGTGAACTTTTGGCGGAAATCAGTCCCATTGATGACTATACCGGTGGTAAATTATCACTACGCTTCAAAGACTATCGATTTGGCGACCCAAAACTCACTGAAGCTGTAGCCCGCGAAAACAATGTCAGTTATGAAGCTCCACTGACGGCCGACGTGGAATTGACCAATAAAGTAACTGGTGAAATTAAAGAGCAAGAAATTTATTTAGGTGACTTTCCGTGGATGACCAGTCGCGGTACCTTTGTGATCAATGGTGCCGAACGCGTGGTGGTCAGCCAGTTGATTCGTTCCGCCGGCGTTTTCTTTACATCTGAGCAGCACGGTGCGACCAGCTTGTACGGTGCCAAAATTATTCCTGGCCGGGGTGCCTGGCTAGAGTTTGAAACTGCTGCCAGTGGCGCGCTGTTTGTCAAAATTGACCGCAAACGCAAAATTGCTGTGACTACTTTGCTGCGAGCTCTCGGTGTTACCGAAAGCAAAATGCGCGATACCTTTAAACATGTGGATACCGGCCCCAAAAGCTATCTGGATGTTACCTTAGAAAAAGATCCTACTAAGGGTCAGAACGATGCGCTTATTGAGGTCTATCGGCGCTTGCGCCCGGGTGACCTGGCAACTGTTGACAACGCCAAGTCCTTAATTGAAAACATGTTCTATAACTATAAGCGTTTTGATTTCAGTCGTGTTGGCCGTTATAAGATTAATAAGCGCTTGAATCTCGATGTTACGAATACTCTGGAAAACCGGGTTATGCGCCTGGAAGACATCGAAGCGATTGTTGCTGAACTGATCCGACTAAATAATACTCAAGATCCGGCCGATGATATCGACAGTCTGGCTAACCGCCGCGTCAAATTGGTTGGTGAGTTGGTTCAGCGGCAGTTCCGGATCGGTCTGCTACGCATGGAGCGCAATACTAAAGACCGCATGTCGATGAGCGAGATTGAAACCGTCACTCCCGGTCAGCTGATAAATGCCCGTCCCGTTGTAGCTGCTGTTCGCGAATTCTTTGCCAGTTCGCAGCTTAGCCAGTTCATGGACCAGATTAACCCCTTAAGTGAATTAGCGCACAAACGCCGCCTGAGTTCTATGGGTCCTGGCGGTTTGAGTCGGGAACGAGCCGGGTTTGAAGTTCGTGACGCCCATGCCACGCATTACGGCCGCATTTGTGCCGTGGAGACACCGGAAGGCGCCAACATTGGCTTAGTGCTCAACCTTGCCAACTATGCCCGAGTTAATGATTACGGCTTTATCGAAACACCGTACCGCAAAGTAATTAACGCCGCTACGCCAAAAGACATTGTTGGCCATAGTGCGGGTGAAGACTTGCACGATGAAAAGGGTAAAGTGCTGGTTAAGGCCGGTACCAAAATCACCGCTGCCGACGCCGCAAAGCTTGCTAAAGTTAGCGGTAAAGTTACTTGGCCGGTTAAGGCGCGGGTAACGAATGATGTGGTGTACTTGGATGCTTTCGCCGAAGAGGCCGCCATCATTGCCGGCGGCGGTAGTGAAATAGATCAAGACGGCTACTTTGTCCATGAGCGCGTCAGTGCTCGTTCGCGCTTGAAATCCGGTGAAGTAGACGCCAACGATGTTACCCATTTGGACGCCTCGCGCAATCAGATTATTGGTTCCTCGGCAGGCCTGATTCCATTTATTGAAAAGAATTATGTGTACCGTTCGCTGATGGGTAGTAACCAGCAG
>CAYZSM010000063.1:0-4800 GCA_964481105.1 uncultured Candidatus Saccharibacteria bacterium
CTGTCACGGTCAAGGTTTCACCATCACCCTGAACGGAGAATTCAACATTTGCCAGTAATCCTGCATTTGCTCGGCACGCAGCGATAAACCTAAGCGAGAATTAATAAATTCGGCAGTTACGGTGACCGGCAGATACAGACTGTCGCGGGCGATAATTTCCGGCGCCAGGCTATTTTGGTCGTGGATGGTGGTATCCGGCAGCGCCCCGCTATCGCAAATTAATTCGCCGGCTGCCCAGGCCAGGACCCGATCATTTTGCAGGGGCGATTGGCCCTTCGTGAAACGGGTGACGGCATCAGTAAACAGGCCGTGCGCCATGCTGGTTCGTCGAATGGAATACATGTCAAACGAAGCGCATTCTAAAATAATATTCTTGGTTTGATCATCCACTTCGGTTTCTTCGCCGCCCATTACGCCGGCAATGCTAATTGCCTTGGTGGCACTGGCGATGATAATTGCTTCCTGCCGGGGATCGACTTCTTTGCCGCTCAGCAGTTTAATTTTTTCATTTTCGTGCGGAAAGCGGACAACTAAGGTGGCGTGATCAGCGCCATGATCCAGCGCCTTTACCTTGTCATAGTCAAAGGCATGCAGCGGCTGCCCAGTTAGCAGCAAAAAATAGTTGGTGATGTCGACCACATTATTGATCGGACGGACTCCCAGCCGGCTCAAATAGGCCTGCATCCACACTGGTGACGGCCCAATACTCACATTTTTAAATACTTGGGCAATAAAACGCGGCACTAGTTCCGGCACTTCATTCTGAACAACTAACAAATTACTCTCCGACGAAGCCGCTACACCAGTCGTTTTGGGGGCTTTGTATATAGCCGGAGATTCAAATTTTTGACCCAAAATGCCGGCTATTTCACGGGCTACCCCTAGCTGACCGAAGGCATCAGGACGGTGAGTGAACATTTTATTTTCAATTTCAATAATGTGATCATCAAAACCGTAGGCAGCTGCAAAATCATCACCCGGTTTGATATGTGGCTGATCGTCTGTTTCAATGACATCCAATTCCAAAATGCCGGTATGGCTGTCACCCAGATCCAGCTCCTTTGGCGAAGTCAGCATGCCGTTGCTGCGCTGCCCACGAATATCCCGCGCTTCCAGCACAAACGGCTCTGAATTAAAGGTATTGGGCACAGTTGTACCTGGCGGCAGCCAGGCAACCAGCAAACCGGCTTTTACATTGGGCGCCCCACAGACCACTTGGACGTAGCCATTTTCATCGCGCGGCACTTCGGCAATAACACCACCATCATCAATTTTGCAGAGGCTAAGCTTATCGGCGTCGGGGTGCTTTTCGCAGGCGACAACTTTGGCTATCACAATTCCCTGATATTTTGCGCCAAGATCCACCACTTCGTCGACAGCGCCAAGCTGGGCGCCAATTTTGGCGACTAGTTCGGTAATCGGCAGCTCAACTTTGGTAAATTCTTTAACGGCGTTTAAGCTAATCTTCATGAAAATTGCCTTAGGAATTCAAGTTTTGCGGAGTGGAAATGGCGGATATCTTCAATGCCGTACTTCATCATAACCAAGCGATCAATGCCGCCGCCCCAGGCAAAACCGGTATACACGTTGGTATCAATACCGGCAGCGTGCAGCACGTTTGGATGGATCATGCCGCAGCCGAGCAGCTCAATCCAGCCAGTTTGCGAGCAAATTGAACAGCCCTGCTGGTCGCAAAATGGGCAGCTGAGCATAAATTCAAAACTTGGCTCGGTGAATGGAAAATAAAATGGATTGGTTTTTACGGCCAACTCTTTGTCGTAATATTCCTGCAAAAACGTTTTAAGCGTCGCAATCAAATGGCCGGCATTAATTCCCTTGTCCACGTACACGCCTTCCAACTGATAAAAAGTATGCTCGTGGCGGGCATCGAGATCTTCGTTGCGAAAAACCCTTCCCGGAATAACGGCAGCAATCGGCTGGCCCGCTTCTAAAGCGGCTTTGTGCTCCTGGAGTACCCGATGCTGCATGGTGCTGGTATGTGCCGGGGCAATCAGCTGATTGGCGCGGCTGTCAGTTTGGGTAGTCATGAAGGTGTCGTAATCATCACGGGCCGGATGGCCTTCCGGAAAGTTCAATGAGCCGAACATGTGAAAATCGTCATCCAGTTCGCGCGACTCCACCGCCGTGAAGCCCATTCTATAGAAAATATCCAAAATGCCGGCCAATTCGCTCATTAATGGATGCTGGCTGCCGTCTTCAGCTGGTAAAAGTTTGGGGCGGTTCTCGGGCGATAGGTTGACGTCAAATGGGGCGGTGATATCAATCGGCGTTACAGCTTCCTCGGCATCCTGTTGCTGGTCTAACAACTGCTGCAGTTCTTCGCGCAAACTATTAATCGCTTGCCCGAACGCCCCGCGCTTGTCGCTCGGCATAGTTTTTAGTTCATCAAACAGAGCCCGCAGCTCCGCCGCACGCAGTACTGTGCGGTCACCTTCGGCAGCACGCTTCTTCAAATCATCGGCAAGTTTCTGGTCAATCATAGCTATAGCTTATTGTACCAGAGGTGCTAGAATTAAGAATAAGACTAATCTACGGGGGCAATTATGGGGTTTTTCAGTAAAATCAAGGATAACTTTCAGCATGGTGGCATCACCCTGGATTTTCAAGCCCCAGCCAGCGTTTCCATGCAAGATCCCAGTTTACCGATAACTGTCACCATAACAAGCACCGGCGAAGCGCATACGATCAAAGGGGTCAGTGCCGAAATTATTGCCACCAGCCGCAATAAGTCTTTTAGTCAGCCTACTATTAGCTTTGGAAACAATTCAGCAATAAACAATACTGACACTCAAATTGTGACCGAAATCGTCGCCCGGGCCGACAACAATGAGCAATTCGTCATCCAGGCCGGTGAAACCAAGACGGTTCAAGTAAGCATTGTTATGAATACCGCGGCGGCAGTACAGGATCAATTACCCGCCGATGGTGTCATGGCTCAGGTGGCCGGTGCAGTGCAAAAAATAGGCTCTATCAGTCAGGCGCTGAGCGGTGAGGGTTGGAGTTATGAGCTGCGTGTCAAAGCCGATGTTGATGGGATTGCCCTTGATCCAGCCAAGTCTCATCCTTTACAAATCTTAAAACCCGGTCAAATTGGCGGAGCCGTTAACCTGTAAAACCTATGGCAAGTTTTTCTTTTGACGTCGTCAGCGAATATGACAAGGCCGAAATGAATAACGTTTTCGACCAAGTCCAGCGTGAAATTGCTAATCGCTACGATTTTAAGGGCACGCCGGCTGCTGTGGAATGGCTCGGTGACAAAATCGGCTTCAAAATCACCGGCAACGGTGCCTGGCAAATTGACGCTATTTTGGATATTATTCGCAAAAAACTGGCCGCTCGCCAGCAAAGCCAAAAAGTCCTCGATATATCCCACGACGTTGTGGAAAGCAACCTAAAAGCCACGCAGGAAATCCCCTTTCAGCAGGGTCTAGATCAAACCAAGACTAAAAAGATCACGGTGCTCATTCGGGACCACTACCCAAAAGTTAAAACTCAAATCCAAGGTGACGCCGTGCGCGTCACTTCCGGCAGCAAGAATGATCTGCAAGCCGTAATGCAACTACTGCGCGCTCAAGAATTCGACTTTCCTCTGGTTTTCAACAATTTCCGCTAAGGCTCTTAGCGAGTAACTGAGGGTTGGGTGAGCGCAATATTCCCTAAATGATGCTGCGAAGGCACATAGGTGCGTTCGATTGCTGGTTGAGCGGATTCTGTCCTCGGAGTGGAATTCTGCTGGTCGGAAGATCCCCAGGGACTAAATAGTACGATCGGGGAAGCGACCGCAGCTCCGAGACATAAAGTTACTAACATGATCTGATCGGCTCTCTCGATCACCTCATTTGCGTATCTCATAAAAATCCTCATCAAATTTTGCTTATTGTAATAGACATGTGTAATTTTGTCAATAGCTAGTTTATCGCTGATTGAACTTACCCAAAAGTGAATGGTCCTGCCCTGCGCTATACTAAAAGCTATGGCGGCCGATACCCACGACGAGACAAAGCCGGACGAACCACAGCAGGCCGACTTACTGGAAGAGGCCAAGAACGTCCTCGATATGAATGATCGGGGAACGTACACCCAGCCGGCCCAAGGCACCTATCCGCATCAGTGGCTCTGGGACAGTTGTTTCATTGCGATTGGGCGACGGCATTTGGATGTAGAGCGAGCCAAAACTGAGCTATTGAGCCTGCTGCATGGCCAGTGGCATAACGGCATGTTACCTAATTTGATCTTTAATGACGCGCCGCAATATCATACCGATCGCAATATCTGGCGCAGCTGGATAAGTCCGCTGGCGCCCAGTGATGTGACTACCAGCGGTATTACCCAACCGCCAATGCTGGCCGAAGCAGTCGTTCAAGTGGGCGCTAAAATGGCCTGGCCGGAGCGGCGCAGTTGGTATCGCATGGTCTATCCGGCGCTGCTGGCGCATCACCAGTGGCTTTATAACGAGCGCGATCCGCATCAAGAAGGACTGGTGCTGTTAATCCACCCCTGGGAAACTGGGCTCGACAATACGCCGCCGTGGATGAACGAAATGCACGAACACTTGCTGCCGCTCTGGATTCGGATAGTCACCAAGTTCAAGCTGGACCGTCTTCTGGTTCGTTTTCGCCGCGATGTGCATTCCATCCCTGAGGAACAGCGTGTTTCCATGGTCGATAGCCTAGCTTCATTCGATATTCAGCGCCGCTTACGCCGAAAAGCCTACGATATTAACAAAATTCTCGACCATTCGCTGTTTAGCATCGAAGATCTCACTTTTAACAGCATCCT
>CAYZSM010000064.1:0-4746 GCA_964481105.1 uncultured Candidatus Saccharibacteria bacterium
ACCTGCACGCCGATGCTCTCCAAAACCTCAATGATTCGGTAGACTTCCTCAATCCGCGGGAATGAAGTGAATTTGGTTACACCGTAGTTCAGCAAACTGGCACACAAGAGGGCCACAGCAGCATTTTTGCTGGTCTTGAGTTCGATGGAGCCTTTTAGTTCGTGACCGCCCTCAATTCTCAGATTGATCGCGCCGCTATTTAAGCTGAGCAACTGTTTGTTGAGAACATCGCTAATCCGGCCGAGTGTTTCCAGGCTTAGGTTTTGTCGGCCGTGCTCCATTCGGTTAACCGCCGACTGCGAAGTGTTTAAACGGCGTGCGAACTCTGCTTGGGTCAGGCCCTTTTCTTGCCTTACTTGAGCAATTAAGTGGCCAATCTTTTCATTGGTAGACGGCATACGTCCGCCAATCATACCATATGTGGCGTTACTTAGGCAATCACCAGACGGTCTGTTACAATGAAGTCAGTATCTAGTTACGTTACTCGGCTCAACACGTACTAAATAAATTATAAGAGGGAGATCCGATGATTGATCAAGTGGTCGCTGATTTAATCGCCGCCGAGGAAAAACGCCAGCGCGAGGGCCTGGAACTTATTCCATCCGAAAATTATGTCAGCCGCGACGTGCTGACAGCTATGGGCAGCGTCTTTACCAATAAATATTCCGAAGGCTATCCTGGTAAGCGCTACTATGGCGGCCAGGAAAATACCGATGTGCTGGAACAGCTAGCAATCGACCGAGCCAAACAATTGTTTAAGGCCAATCATGCCAACGTGCAGCCGCACTCCGGCGCGCCGGCTAATGAAGCCGTGTATAGCGCTTGGCTGGAGCCGGGCGATACTATTCTAGCGATGGATCTTAGCCACGGCGGCCACTTGACCCATGGCAATCCGATGACCCGCTCTGCAAAACTGTACAATTTTATTCCGTACAAAATGAAGGATCCGGCCACCGGCGAAATTGATTATGACGAACTGCGGGCCTTGGCACTCAAGCACAAACCCAAGCTGGTACTGGCTGGCTTTAGCGCCTATCCGCGCGAACTGGATTACGCCAAGTTTGCTGCCATCGGCAACGAAGTCGGAGCATTACTAATGGCCGACATGGCACATATTGCCGGACTTATCGCCGCCGGCGTTGCCAGGAATCCATTTGATGATGGCTTCCATGTCATCACCACCACCACTCATAAAACATTGCGCGGCCCGCGCGGCGGTCTAATTTTGAGTCGCGGCACAGTCAGCACTCCGCTGAAGGCACCGGAAAAAACCCTTGAAAACATCCCAACCTTAATTGACCGTTCGGTCTTTCCCGGCATGCAGGGTGGTCCGCACGAACATATCATTGCCGCTAAAGCCGTAGCTTTTGGCGAAGCTTTGAAGCCCGAATTTAAGGTCTACGCTCAACAAATTCTTAAAAACGCTTCGGCCTTAGCTGACGCCGTACTAGCCAACGGTTTTTCACTGGTTACTGGCGGCACCAGCAATCATTTAATCTTGGCTGACATGCATAAAAGCTTTGGATTGAACGGCAAAATTGTCGAAGTGGCACTGGACAAAATCGGCCTGACACTCAATAAAAATTCAATACCTGACGATAGTTTGCCAATGTATCGTCCCAGCGGCATCCGCTTCGGCACGCCGGCCATCACCACTCGCGGCCTGGATGAGAAAGATATGGTTAAAATCGCCGACTGGATGAAGCAGGCCATCGACAATTACGAAGACGAAGCCAAACTTAACATGTTAAGAGACGAAGTAAAACACTTTGCCCTGAAATTTCCGCTGCCTAGCGACAAATAAGACATACTGAAGGTACATTAATTCCGGCGCCGAAGGAATTTCAGGCCACTCCACGTATCATCAACTGCAGCGACTTTAGTATCGACCCAGCCGAGGGGCAAAATGTGATCGCGGAAGGTTTGTTCTGTGAGATCGCTGCGTACTCCGGAAGCTTTTTTTGGCCAGCTGACCCACAAAGATTTTTCAATTTTGGTTAGGTCAGTAGCATCAAGCCACTCGTTTAGCTGTGCCTGGCTGTCAAAAAACAAATGAGCATGCGTAGCCGGTAGGCCGGGTGTTAGTTCCAAGCCACTGCGAGCAGCAAAGTCGGAGTACCAGTCGGGAGTATCTTCCACATAAACGCTATCACCGGGCATGAAGCCAAGTTTTTTAATTAGTGGCGTTTTGGAATAACCAGCATCTGGCGGATCAGCTTTGGCGGCGGTCATGGCAGCAATTCCGGTTCCTGCTCCAGCGTGATGTTGAACTGGGAGTGAACGGCGTCAACAATCAGTTGCTTGAATGTGAGCACATCAGCCGTGCTTTTGGCAGTTTTGTTAATAAGTACTAGCGGTTGCTTGGGCCAGGTGGCCATGCCGGTTTCCGGATCATAAAAATCTTTGAAACCGGCTTGCTCGATCAGCCAGGCTGCCGAAAGTTTGGCGCTGCCGGTACCGACTGACCAGTGCGGCATGCCAGGAAAGTTTTCCCGCAGGTAGGCAAGCTGGCTGTCGTTGACAATCGGATTGGCGAAAAAGGAGCCGGTGTTATGAATAACTGCCGGGTCGGGAAGTTTGCTGGATCGGATAGTAATCACTGCCTGTCGGATGGAAGCCGGGGTGTACTCCGTAATTTTGGCGGCTTCCAGATAGGTTTGCAGGGCGCCGTAAAACGGCGGCTGGGGATTGCCACGAGTTAAGTGCAGTGTCAGACCGGTAATAAAAAAGCGGCCGCGGTCGACTGTTTTGAAGCGGCTGCTGCGGTAGCCGAAACCGCAATCATCACCGCGCAGTGTCACAAAATCGCGCTCCTGTGTATCAAACGCTTCGATGGTGGTTAAAGTTTGAGAGATTTCCTGACCATAGGCACCGACGTTTTGGACTGGCGTGGCGCCGGCTGTGCCGGGAATCAGGCTGAGCGATTCAATGCCGGTCAGGCCGGCGTCCACGCTGTGCGCCACGACGCTGTCCCAGGGTTCGCCGCTGCCCAGCGTGAGGTAAACGTTAGTCTCATCTTCTTCATAGGTGGTATAGCCAAGAATCTTATCCACCATGACTAAGCCGGGAAAGCCTTCGTCGCGCCAAATAATGTTGCTGCCGCCGCCAATCATCACTACCGGCAACTGCTTGGTTTGAGCCCAACTGAGGGCTTCCAGAACTTCCATACGGCTGGTAACTTCCACCAAAAACGCAGCATTGCCGCCGACTCCCATAGTGGAATAGGCCGCTAAGTTAATATCGGGCAAAATATTCATCTGACCCTTAGTATACAGGGCTTCTTATGCTTGCGCCTCGCCTTGATCAGGCTTATCATGGATAGGTATGAATGAACCGCAAGCACCATACATTACTCTGGGAAAACATCTCAAATATGTCCGTGAGCAGTCGCGGCAAACGTTGAGCGAGGTTTCTGGTGCGGTGGAAATTGACGAACAACGCCTGGCACGGATCGAGGCCGGTATTGAACGGCCGGCTGAGGACATTTTACTGCTACTGATCAGTTATTTTGGCGTCCAAGACCGTGAAGCCGTACAGCTGTGGGAGCTGGCTGATTACGATAGCGATATGCCGGAACACATGCGTTCCGACAACACTGCAGAATTCAGTGCCAAGTCGGTAGTGATGCTGGTAGGTTTCGATACGCGCACCATGTATAGTGATGGCCTTGATGTTATTTGGAATAAAGCCGGCATAACCTTGAATTTTACTCAGATGACCGGCCCTTCCCAAACACTGCCGGTCGCCCGTGTCGGCATGAGCTATGAGCAAGCCGAACAGGTCCTGCATACCCTAGAACAAGCCCTGTTACGGGCTAAATACCTACCGCCAACCAAATTATTGCCGCCAACCAAACCAAACCAGTCAAATTCACTGTAAGAAATCTTACAGCACGGCTAGTACGTGAAGTTTATGCTTAGCTCGTTAAGCAAGTCTTAATAACAAAAAGGAACCGATATGACAACTGAGCAGTTATTGCGTGATCTTCACGATATGGCCCAGCACACCACCATGCCGGCCAGCAAACCTGTCACCGCAAAAGCACGAAAAACCAAAAAAATCAGCCGTTCTTAAAGCTTAAGCTCTGCAAGGTCTTAAGACGGTCGGTAGGTGTCGTCGCGCAGTAATTTGCGTAGTTCGCGGTGCTCGTTATAATCTTGTCGCAGTTCTTTTAATGTCTTCATACAGTACTCCTTAACCTGTTAACTAGTATAGGCGCCCCAGTATGTAACCGGCTGTAAGTTATGCCACAGTTTAGGTAGCTGACAAGGCGCCGGTAGTCAGCAGTATCAACAGTAATACACCGAGCCCTAATCGGTAGACGATAAAAATACTAAAACTGTGTTTAGCGATATATTTTAGCAGCCAGGCAATAGCCGCATAGGCCACGATAAACGTGCTAAGTGTGGCAATAATTGTCGGCGTCCAACCAACACTGGCCGAAATATCCGGTGCTTTGGTGACTGCTTCCAGCAGTCCGGCGGCAACTAGCGCCGGGATTCCCAGGAAAAACGACAGGCGAGTAACAGTCACTCTGTCAAAGCCACGCAATAAACCGGCCGACATCGTAGCGCCAGAACGGGAGACACCCGGTATAAGCGCTAAACATTGAGCCAAGCCGATCAGCAGTGTATCGTGCCAGGTCGTAGCTTTTTCGTGGCGCTTTTGGCTAGCCTGGCGATCAGCAAACCACATTACGCCACTCCACACAATGAGGGCGATAGCCACCAACCACAAACTGCGCAA
>CAYZSM010000065.1:0-4626 GCA_964481105.1 uncultured Candidatus Saccharibacteria bacterium
GGAGTTCCGCCGTGTGCTCTTCCGATCTGGTTACGGTCAAAATTTCGGTGCCATCGGCAGTAATGAGGACAGTATGCTCAAAGTGGGCGGCCCACGAGCCGTCTCGAGTCATAATTGTCCAGCCGTCAGGGGCGACATAGACTTGATCACTGCCGAGTGTAACCATCGGCTCAATAGCGATGGTCATGCCGGCATCCAGCCAGGGGCCGGTATTGGCCCGTCCGTAGTTCGGAATGTTGGGGTCTTCGTGGACGGCGTGGCCGACACCGTGACCGACTAAATCACGGACGATGCCGTAAGGCCGATGCTTTAGGGAGTGCTCGACAGCGTAGCCAATATCGCCAGTGCGCACCCGGTCATGGACACTGGCAATGCCGGCCGCCAACGCCCCTTCGGTGTCGTGCAGTAAACGGACATGGCCCTTTTGGCGGGCGCGTCCGGCAATCACGCTGATAGCGGCATCGGTGATCATGCCATTAACTGTTACACCGAAATCCAAGCCGACAATATCCCCATCCAGAATAATTTTATCGGGGCGCGGAATGCCATGCACGACTTCGTCGTTCACCGAAATACAGATCACATCCGGAAAACCCTGATAGCCAAGAAAACTAGGCTGGCCGCCTAACGATTTGAGTTCTTCGGCGGCGATCAGCGCCAAATCTTTGGTGCTCATGCCGGGTTGCAAGCGCTGTTTTAAGAGCGCCAGCACGGTGGCCAGCATGCGGCCGCTGTCGCGCATGCTGGCGATTTCGCGAGGAGTTTTAACACGGGTGACCATTGCAGGATTACCTAGGATTTAGTGAGCTCGGTGACGAGATCCTGATTAACGGCTTCCGGGGAGCGCTCGGCGTTAATGTTTACGACCCTGACATTGTGGTCATTGAGCCATTTTATAATCGGTGCTGTGGAGCGTTCGTATTCCTCGAAACGTTTCTCGATTGCCGACTCGACGTCGTCAATCCGGGCGCGGCCTAATAGGCGCTGCTTGACGGCTTCGCGGGAGGCCACCAGGTGAAAGGCTTTTTTCAGATGGAAACGGCCGGAGTTAACCTGTTCCAGCAGCCATTCGGCCTGCGGGATAGTCCGCGGGAAACCGTCCAGAATGACTTCTTCGTCATCAGTCAGCGAAGCCAAGACTTTATCGACAATTTTAATAATTTCCTGGTCGTCGAGCAGGCCGCCGGCCAACATCCGTTCGCGCTGTTCGCCGGTGACATACATGCGCACGACGTCACCCATTGATATGAGGTGCAGCCCGTGTTGATCGGCCAGCATTTTGCCCTGAGTTCCCTTGCCCGAACCAGCAATGCCCATAAGTAAAATCATGCCAATTTCTCCTTAGTGAGCCGGGCGATAACCGCGCCATCGGCACTGGCGCCAGCTTTGCCTTTCACCATGCCAATCACTTTGCCCATATCGGCCGGACTTTGAGCACCGGTGGCTGTAATGGCCTCATCGACCAGCGTGCTAATCGCCGCTTCGTCTAGTTGGGCAGGCAAATACGCGTCAATGATGGCTTTTTCAGCCAGTTCAGATTCGGCTTTGGCCGGCGCCCCGCCCTGGGTATACATGTCGGCGCTCTCTTGGCGCGTTTTGGATTCTTTGGCCAAAATAGGCAGCACTTCTTCGTCGCTAAGACCGCTGTCGCGTTTGCCGGTAGCGACTTTAACGTTCAAGAGCGCGGCTTTTACGCCGCGCAGCGTGGTTAGCGTAAAAGTATCACCAGCTAGCTGGGCAGTTTTGATATCCTGCTCGAGTTGTTGCTCCAGCATGGTGCTTTAACGGAGTCCGAGTTTGATTTTCTTGAGCTTGAGCGCTTTACGTTCCTGGCGGATAATCGCCTTGCGGCGGCGCTCAACCTTACTGATTGGCTTTTGGAAAAACTGATTCTGCTTGACGATAGCAATCGCGCCGGATTGCTGCACTTTGCGGTTAAAGCGGCGCAGCAAGTTTTCGGTGGACTCTTTGCTATCTTTGCGGGTTACTTGTATCATCTGGGATTCATTGTACGTGACAGAGGTCACAAATGCAAGCCGATTAGGTGGCGATTTAAGTAACGATTTAGGTGGCGATGCGCTTTTGCTGGTTGGCACGTTGTGATTTTAGAACGATACTTTGCAGCTCGCGGAAGATCGGAAACTGCTTGTTGGTGGAATAAACTTTGGTGTTGCCCTGGCGTTCGCTCACCAAGAAGCCGACCTTTTCGAGCCGCTTGAGTTCGCGCTGGATATTGCCGGCGTCTTCCTTAATTAACTTCGCTAACCCGCGGACGTGGGTCTTGAAATCAGGATACTTCGCATAGATCACGATGATCTTGCGGCGCACCCGGGATGTGATAAAAACGTCTAGCATTGTTTCGCCTCTATTAAGCCTCTTATTGTTATCCAAACAACGTTAAGTGGTAGTATAGCCCGCCAATTTTGGTTTGGCAATACTGAATTTTATAATTTTTATTAGATTATACTAGAGGCTATGTACTACTACTTCGTGTGGGTGCGCAGCAGCCGCTATCACGGCCACGAGGCCTTGACCTATGCCAGCACCGAGCGGCTGCCGACTGGCAGCCTCGTGCAAGTCGAACTCCAAAAGGAACTGGTGCCGGGAGTTATCACCGGTCCCACGGTGGAGCCACGTTTTTCCACGGAGATGATTGCCCATATTTATAGTTTGCCGCCGCTACCGGCGCATTTGCCAAAGTTGGCTGCTTGGCTAGCGCGATATTATCCGGCGCCGGTTGGATTAGTCACTCAACAGCTGGTGCCAGCTCGATTTTCCGAGAAACAGCTTGAGCAAAGCCTGGAAAATAACGCAGCGGCCACTTTTCCGGCACCGGATACCAGCCAACTGCCACCGCTTACCCAAGAACAAACAGGCGCTCTGGCCCACATAGAGGAACCAAATACCTATCTGTTACACGGCGATACCGGCAGTGGTAAAACGCGGGTGTACATAGAGTTAGCCCTGCGAATGGTGGCCAGCGGCAAGTCCGCCATTATCCTGACGCCGGAAATAAGCTTGACTACTCAGCTGGCCGGAACCTTCCGGGCTGTTTTTGGCGAGCGAGTGATAGTAATGCATTCCCGGCAAACACCAGCTGAGCGACAGCAGGCGTGGCTGAGCACGCTGCTGGCCCGCGAGCCGATCATTGTTATTGGGCCGCGGTCAGCTTTGTTTAGCCCCATCCAAAAACCCGGTTTGATTGTGCTCGATGAATCCCACGAAAGCGCCTATAAGCAGGAGCAAGCACCACACTATCAAACCAGCCGGGCGGCAGCGTGGTTGTCGCAAGCGACTCGTTCAATGCTGATTTTAGGCTCGGCGACGCCGCTGGTTAGCGACTACTACTTGGCTGAACAAAAAAATAAACCGATTGTGAAGTTGAGCGGTTTAGCGCGGGAACATCAGCACGCCGACAGCAAAATAACAGTGGTTGATCGTAAGGATCATAGTTTGTTCAGTCGCTCACCGTTCTTTAGTTTGGAGCTTATTCAGGCCGTCGAACAGGCTCTGGGGCGCGGCGAACAAAGCCTGCTGTACTTAAACCGGCGCGGCACCGCCCGACTGGTGCTGTGTGAAAATTGCGGCTGGCAAGCTACCTGCCCACGCTGCGATGTGCCGCTGACTTATCACGGCGACGACCACCAGCTGCGCTGCCATAGCTGCAACCATCACGCTCCCACGCCAACCAGCTGTCCGCAGTGCGGCCACGCCAATGTGCTGTTCAAAACTGCCGGCACTAAAGCGATAGTCGAGGAAGCACAGCGTCTTTTCCCGCAGGCCCGCATTGCCCGTTTCGATACCGACAACCTAAAAGCGGAGCGTTTTGAGCAGCACTACGAAGCCGTGCGGCGCGGCGAAGCCGATATTCTAGTTGGCACCCAGTTGCTAGCCAAGGGTTTGGATTTACCGCAGTTGAGCACGCTGGGCATCATTTTGGCGGACACCAGCTTATATATGCCGGATTTCTCAGCTGAAGAGCGAACTTTTCAACTTATCAGCCAGGTGCTGGGGCGCATTGGCCGCGGCCATGTGGCCGGCCGGGCTATTATCCAAACCTATCATCCCGATCATCCGGTTTTACTGGCCGCCATTGGTGGCGATTACCAGCAGTTTTACCACACTGAACTCGATAGCCGCCGGCAATTTCTATTTCCGCCGTTTTGCTACCTCTTAAAACTGACTGTTCGGCGGGCCTCTTTGAAAGCCGCTGAAGCGGCCGCCGAAAAGCTCAAACAGGACATCGAAGGCTCCTATAAAGTCCGCGTCGAAGGTCCAGCCCCGTCATTTTACGAACGCTTACAGAACAAATACCAATGGCAGCTGGTCATCAAAGCCCGTGAACGCTCCGAACTGCTCAAAATCATTGCTGCGTTGCCGGCCAACTGGTCCTACGACATTGATCCGATCGACTTGCTGTAAGACTGGACTTTTGATCAAAGCCCGCTAATGGAAATTGGGTTCGAGCCACGCACCAGTTCACCTGCCGGAGTTTGAGAGAATCCGCGCTCTATATAATAAGTGCTGAGCGTATTCGTAGGCTCTAGAGGGGGAATGTATAGCGACTCAATGCCGATCAGATCGGCAATTCTTAATCTTTCATCAATGAGCGCCTTGCCAATACCT
>CAYZSM010000066.1:0-4613 GCA_964481105.1 uncultured Candidatus Saccharibacteria bacterium
TTTTGATCAGCACATTTTGGTCACTGGTACCGTGCAAGGCGGCGGTGAAATCTTCACCAACAACATTATGAGTCAGCTGAGCGTTTCCATGGAAGCTGCCGGCATGATTAAAACTCGCTATGGACTCAGTAAAAGCAAGAAGCAGCAAGAAATCCGGCAAGCGTTGGAACCAACGTTGCAGGCAATTGTGAAAGAAATCCGCCGCATGATGCGCTATTACGAAGAGCGTTACGGTTCAGAGCGGCCGATCAATCAGATTATTACCCTCGGCGGTGGTGCCAACATGCCCGGTCTAAGTGAATACCTGACCGAAACCCTGCGCATGGCCGTCCGACATACCGACCCCTGGCAATACTTCAATTACAAAGGTTTGCAGCCGCCTTCGATGGCTGATAAACCGATGTATGCCACCGTGGCCGGCCTATGCTTGGCGCACCCGAAAGAGGTTTTTCACAATGATTAACTTGCTGCCGTCGGAACTAAAAAATGGCTACCGCTTTGCAAGGCGAAACGTCAAACTGCGTCAGTGGCTGGTATTGTTCATGATCGCTCTAGTTGGCTTAGGTGTCTTTGGAACCTACGGACTGCTGGCACTCCGCCAAGATGAAGCGCGCTATCAAAAGGAGATTGCTGTTTCGGAAGCCTATTTAAAAAAGGAGGACTTTAGCGGTACTCAAAAGAAGATTCAGGATATTAGCAACAGCTTTAAATTGGCAGTTCAGGTGCTCAGCAAAGAAGTATTATTCTCAAAACTCCTGCAACAAATTGGCACTACCATTCCAGAAAAGGCTAACTTGACCGGTCTGACGATCAGCCAAACGACTGGTGCGCTGGATATTGCCGCTATCACCAATGATTACACCACTGCTTCGCAGGTGCAGGTCAACCTTGCCGATCCAGCCAATAAAATTTTCAGCAAAGCCGATATTGTGGCAATTACCTGTGATCCAACGACCGCCCTAGATCCAAATTATCCCTGTAATGTCACCATCCGTGCCTTATTCGCAGCCAATAATCCCTATTTATTCATCAACAGTAAAGGGGCTGTCAAAAAATGAATAGCAAGCGCGTGAACCTGCTGCTCATTGTTGCTATCAGCCTGCTGTGTGTTGGTTTGCTGGGGGGCGTGTACGGCATGAATAAGCTCCTGACGGCTGAGGCGGATAAGCTGCTCGCTCTAAAGGCCAAAAGTGCCGCCTTGCAGCAACAGCGCATCAACTTAGTCAAAGCTAAAAAAGATATTGCTGCCTATTCCGGTCTCAAAAAAGTCACCCAGACGATCGTGCCAGAGGATAAAAGCCAGGCGCAAGCTGTTCGAGAAATTGTTAACATCGCCGCTAACAATGGTATTACCTTAGCTGCTATAACCTTCCCAGCCTCAACGCTGGGTAGCGGTGTCACGGTCGGCGTGCCGGCACCAGCTGCAGCTGCCCCGGCGCCAGCAGCTGGTGGTGCAGCCAGCAAAAAAGCCGGCAATCTATCGCAGTTACTACCCGTTAAGAATATAGCAGGTGTGTATCAGTTGCCAATCACCGTAACCAGTGATACTCATAGGCCAGTAGCCTACAGTAAACTCATCAGTTTTCTCGATGCCCTGGAACACAATCGCCGTACCGCTCAAGTAAGCAACATCAGCATCATCCCGGATACCAACAATCGTAACTTAGTCAGTTTCACGCTAATATTGAATGAGTACATCAAGCCATGAGCAACAATCTTAACCTTAAACAAGCCAGCCAGCTGGCTAAAAATAGTCTGCTAAAAGTGCAACGCTACAGTTTTGTACTGTTCCTGATTTTCGTGCTGGTGATTTATGGTTTCATCCTGCTGCGCATCAATACTCTAAGTAGCATGGCGCCATCAGAGGAAGCAATTACTACCCAAACCGGCAGCGCCCGGGTGCTCAGAATTGATCAATCCGTGCTCCATCAGCTGCAATCGTTGCAAGACAACAGCGTCAGTGTAAAAACCCTCTTCGAAGATGCCCGCAACAATCCATTCCAGGAATAAAATATTCAGTTTGAGGGCTGTGTTGGGGTTGAAGGCTGCTGCGATCGTTGGCTATGACCACGTAAATCAAACGCTTCACGAGCAGCGAGAATTTTCTGAGCGTAAAAATTAGGATTCGGGCAGTAGTCAAAATTAAATTTGCCATGATGCCCAGCCGTTTCAACTTTTAATACCCCGAAATTGAACAAGTGCGTCAAAATGCCATTTTTCTCGGCAGTGACATCTTCAATATTTTCCATAGAGAGCTGGCTGGACTGGGTACTAAACAGTCCGGTTTGTTCAATCTGGGTAATGCTGTCACTGGTCACAATCCAACGATTGCCCCAGTAAACTTTTGTAGCAATCAGGTTAAAAATTGTTGAAGCGACCAGCACGATCAACACAATAATTCCGGCTCCCTGTTCGATTTGACCGCTGCTATTGGTGTTCAAACGCGGTGCGACACCGAACAGCAACACAACTACCAGCACGATAATAAAACCGCTGACCACGTAGTTTGTAATAATACCTATGGGATGTCGCTGAATTTTAACAATGATTGTTTCGCCGGGTTGCATAACCGCCAGCTCTTGGTCGGTAGGCCGACTTGATTTAGGTGGTTCAGGCGGTGTTGGCCGGGTGGGATCAAAGTTCTCGGGGTTCATGGGCTGTATTATAGCAGTTAGAGCAGGCTGGACTGGCTGCTGCCGGCTCCCGGCGGCCGGCCTAGGTGCTTATAGGTTTTGGCAGTCACTTTGCGGCCGCGCGGCGTACGCTCTAGCAAGCCAATTTGCATGAGGTATGGCTCATAAAAATCCTCGATAGTTCCACGTTCCTCGGCCGTAATGGCCGCCAGTGTTTCCAGGCCGACTGGTCCGCCGTCATAATTCTCAATAATCGCCGCCAGCAGCAGCCGGTCGGCATTGTCCAGTCCCAAATCATCAATATCCAGCAACTCAAAGGCCCGATGGCTGAGGGCAACATCGATAATACCATCGCCGTTAACATCGGCGTAATCACGCACCCGTTTTAGTAGGCGATTAGCGATCCGCGGCGTCAGACGAGCCCGTTTACCAAGTTCCACAGCAGCCGGTTTATCAATTGGCACTTTCAGGATTTTGGCTGACTGCTCAATAATCTGTCGTACTTCATCGGGCTGATAAAATTCCAGGCGATGGATCATGCCAAAGCGATCTCGCAGTGGCGCTGCCAATGAACCGGTCCGTGTAGTAGCACCAATAATCGTGAACTTCGGTAAATCCAGTCGCAGCGAGCGCGCCGAAGGACCTTTGCCCAGCATAATGTCGAGCTTAAAATCTTCCATCGCTGAATATAAGACTTCTTCAACCGTACGATTCAGGCGATGGATTTCGTCAATAAACAAAATGTCGCCGTCCTGCAGGTTGGTCAGCAGGCTAGCCAGATCGCCGGCCCGCTCAATCGCCGGCCCACTGGTAATCCGAATCTGGGCGCCCATTTCATTAGCAATAACACTGGCCATAGTGGTCTTGCCTAGTCCCGGCGGCCCGTGCAGCAATATATGATCCAGCGGCTCGCCGCGCTTGCGAGCAGCGTCAATTGCCAACTGAATATTTTGCTTTAAGCGTTCCTGGCCGATGTAGTGCGCAAAGTCTTTTGGCCGCAGTGTTACTTCCAGCTCGACTTCTTGCGGTTCTTCAGCGTCCGCTCCCGGGTTTACGATCCGATCAATCATATAGTTCCATTATGGCACATGGACAGGGCTCCAGCAGGTTCGCAGATCACAATCCAGTTGC
Source organism: uncultured Candidatus Saccharibacteria bacterium (assembly GCA_964481105.1). Classification (GTDB taxonomy): domain Bacteria; phylum Patescibacteriota; class Saccharimonadia; order Saccharimonadales; family UBA4665; genus CAYMUN01. The sequence goes on from CAYZSM010000066.1 coordinate 3,765, forward strand.
GCCAGCGCATCATGGTCGCCCGGATCGAGTTGAAAATCAAAGATGTCAATGTTTTCACGGATGCGTTTCGGCGTAGCGGATTTCGGTAAAATCACCAGGTCTTGCTCGATCAGCCAGCGCAGCATGATTTGCGCCGGACTTTTATGGTATTTGCGACCAATCTCCGCCAGCACTTCGTTATCCATGCCATGGCCATGCGCCAGCGGCGAATAAGCTTCCAGCAGGATGTTATGCTCCCGGCAGTAAGCCACCAATTCGGGTTGCTGCAAAAAAACGTGCAGCTCAACTTGATTGACGGCCGGCATAGTCCGGGCATAGTCCTTCATTTCCTCGAGGTGACGCACCGTGTAGTTGCTGACGCCGATTGCTTTTGCTCCGCCGGCCTCCTGAATTTCTTCGGCCGCCTGCCAGGTTTTTTTACGCAGAAAGGTGACTGGAAAGTGCAATAGCAGCAAATCAACATGGTCGGTTTGCAGTCGCCGCAGTGATTCTTTAAAGCTATCCTTGGCTTTCTTATGGCCAAAGTTTGACACGGCTATTTTAGTGGTCATAAAAATTGCCTCGCGCCGCAGGTCGGCCCGTTGCCAGGCTGCCCCCAGCAATTGCTCGTTGTCATAAGCTTGGGCACTGTCAAAGTGCCGATAGCCGGCTTGGATAGCTGCTTCAAAAGCCGTGTCAAATTCATTGGTGTCTTTAATTTGCCACAATCCTAAACCAATTTGCGGGATGTTTTGATGATCAGATACGGCGAGGTCGGGCACCGTCATCACATTACACCGCTTAGCGCTTGTTTAACCCGGGATTCCACCGGTAAGTTCGGATCGACCGTTTGCAAAGCTTTGGCGGCAT
>CAYZSM010000067.1:0-4531 GCA_964481105.1 uncultured Candidatus Saccharibacteria bacterium
AACAGGCTGAAACGGAAGCGCTCTTCACCAGCATTGGTGACGGGGCTATTTCCACCGATGAATTTGGCCGTATTACGCGGGTTAATCCGGCTGCTCAGCATTTGCTCGGCTTCAGCGAAGATGAGTTACTGGGAACCTGGTTTCCTAAAAAAATTATAGCCGTTACCCTGGAGGATGTGCCAATTAAGTTGATTGACCGTCCGATTACCAAAGCCTTCCTGACCGGCAAACCGATATCCGAGAAAATGTACTATCGCCGTAAAAGTGGGCAAAAGCTGCCGGTAGCCGTAAACATTTCACCAATTTTGTTGGATGGCAAACCACTAGGCGCTATCGAGGTATTCCGCGATATCACGCTTGAACAAGAAGTCGATCGCATGAAAAGCGAATTTATATCGTTGGCCTCGCACCAATTACGTACTCCGTTATCGGCCATTAAAACTTACACACACATGCTCTATGACGGCTACATGGGTGATCTCAACGAGCCACAAAAGAAATCCCTGCAAACTATTATCTCGGCCTCCGACCGCATGAATGAACTAATCAGCACCTTGCTTAACATCACGAGAATGGAAAGCGGCACCATAGCCATTACGCCAAAACAGCTACGGCCTGCCGCACTTGCCGAAGAAGTTATTAAAGAACTCTCCCTCCTCGCTCTCGATAAATCAATAGCCATGAAGCTGCAGGTTATTCCTAACAAAGATATCAGTTTGCGCACCGACGGATTGATACTAAAAGAGGTACTGACTAATCTGATGGCCAACGCTCTCAAATACACCCCAGAAGGCGGACAAATACAGGTAGCAGTGCGGGCACGAAAAAACGACGTATTATTCACGGTTGAAGATACTGGCTGGGGGATCCCCAAATTTTCGCAAGATCAAGTATTTAGTAAGTTTTTCAGAGCCCACAATATCGTTCAGCGCGAAACCAGCGGTACCGGTCTGGGACTGTATTTAGTTAAGGGCCTACTCGATGCCCTCGGAGGTGAGATCTGGTTTACAAGTGAAGAGGGAGTTGGTACCAAATTCTTTTTCACTTTGCCGCGCAGCAAGACAGTGGCTTCACGTCATGCTGCACCGACTCGTACCACTCACACTCAGAATGTGTAAAAAAATCGTTGGAGCAAGCGACGTCTTTTGTGCTATAACGTAAGTAGTAACTTGTGAGTGGAGACCAAACGTGGCTCGTATACTAGTAGTAGAAGATGACCAAGATTTAAACAAAGCATACGCCATCATCCTTCGGCATGAAGGCCATGAAGTTGTGCAGGCTTTTGACGGCCAAGAGGCCATGGGAAAGCTCGAAGAGTTCGAGCCGGATTTAGTCTTACTAGACCTATTGATGCCGATTATGGGCGGGCTGGAATTTTTAGAGCAAAGCGACCTTGTCAAAAAACATCCGGCAGTAAAGGTACTTATCTTCACCAATATGGAAAACTCACCAGAGGTAGCGGCAGCCTACAAACTCGGCGCTCATCGCTGCATCATCAAATCCTGGACAGCGCCTCACAATTTGGCCAAAGTAGTTACCGATACGTTACAAGCCAAAACCGGCAGCAAAACCAAGGTTTAGCAGTCTAGGTTGCAATCTCGTCCAACTGAATGTCGGCGATAAATTGATCGTTCAATAGGCGCGTCAGTCGGCCCAAATTGAGGGTGTAGGGCAGAGCCTTGCCGTAATTGATAATGCCTTGGCGTTTTAATTTATTCAGCTCAGTCGCGGCCGTCTCTCGGGTTAGGCCGGTTAGGTTAGCGAAATCCTGGTGTTTGAGATCCAGAGTAATTTCCACCGTTTGCGGGCCAACCGAACGGCCGTGACTCAAGGCTAAATAATGGAGGGTGTAGACCAGTTTATCGCTGGCTCTGGAATGTTGCAGAGCATTTAGGCGCATGCTGCCGCCCATTTGCTCAATCAGGAGGCGGTCTAATTCCTGGTAGAGCAGTTCGGGCCGCTGCTTAATAAACTTAGCATACTCATCACGATCAATGGTATATACCTCGGCCGTTTCAGTAAATGTTTCGAAGTAAAAAATCGCATTGGCCATTTTGCCGTAGACCCAGGCCGCTGGAAACACCGCATCAACCGAGTAAAAAGCCACCGGCTTTTCGTCACCGTCAACACTCAAATTATAAGCTTTGACGGTACCGCTTTTGACGACATAGGCGAAACGCGGTGCTTCCCCTTGGAAAATAATAATCTCGCCCTTGTTATAGGTTTTAACAGGGTGGCGCTCCAAAAACGCATGGAGATAATTGACCGCAACTTGATCACTCATACAGCCATAGTACCATGTTCGGCTACGGCGCGGGACTAGTGGTAGTTTTTGGCGCCTGATCACTCCCCAACACGATAATAAAATCAGCGTCATACAGTCCGGCATACGGATTGGTGGTAGTCACGTGATTGCCGAATTGCTTGACCAACACTGCCCTTGTGGCCTGTTTTTTGCCACCTGAAGCGTCGATAATGGAAGTAACAGTATTTGTATGAGTCCCGCCGGCGTCACCCACGGTCGAAACAATAAGATTCTTGCTGGTGAGCGTCTTTTTTAGCTTACTAGCTAGACCATTAATAGTAGTGCCATTCAAAATAACAATTGTAGCCGACTCCTGCACAACCGGATTAGTCGAGGTTTGCCGATTTATGAAAGATTGAATGTCATAAAAGTTATCCAGGCCAGCCGCCGGAATAAGCGCCGACTGCCCGCTGGGCGTAGCATAACTGGTCAAAAGATTCTTGCCGTTGGCATTATTCAGACTCAATGAGCTAATATCGCCGCTGGGAATATCTTTTACCAGATCGTATAGGCGGTGAATCTCATTAAACTCAAAGTCCGTTTTGACGTTATTGCCGATAGCATCCGATAGACTGCTTAATTTTGCCGGATTCGCCACTACGCCGGCGGAAACAGCTTTGCTCTTTACAGCCACCAGCAGTTCGCGCTGATGCTGGGTACGGTCGAAATCGCTGGCAGCAAAACCATAGGAATTGTAGGCATCACCACGGGCGCGGGCTAAATCCAAAGCCTGGCGGCCGTTGAGATGGTGAACGCCGTTTGTCAACTTCACCAGCGGTCCCTTCGTTTCCCAATCAATGTTAGGATCGTACAAGCCCCGCGGATCGCTACTCTTAACCGTAATATCAACTCCGCCTACCGCATCTACGGCCTGGCGCAAGGCTTTATAATCCACCAGGGCATAGTAGTTGATGGGAATACCAAGACTATCTGATACTACCTGTTCCAGTTGACCCATACCACCTGAAGGATAACCATTAGCATCAAAATCGTCGTCTTGACCTTCTACGTACGCCTCATTAAGTTTGTGGTGACCGTTGTCGCCAACTTCTACCCATAAATCTCGCGGAAGACTCAGCAAAAAGGCTTTGTGATGCACGGTATCGATACTGATAATCATGACCGAATCCGTCAGATTGGCGCCGTTATGCCCAGGATCATCGGCTGAATTGCCGGCTAGCAAAATATTCACCCGCCCGGTATCTTCTCCTTTTAGCTTGGTGCTGTGCAGTACACTTAGGATACTTCCACCAAACAGCTTGTGGGCGTTATAAATAAATTTGCCGCCGACCCAGCCGCCAACGAGTAATACCAACACGGCGAACGTAATAACCACACGCTTGAGCGTGATTTTATCAAACAGGCGCCGACCGCGACCGACTTTAACGACCGTTTGAGATCGTCTTTTATGCCGGTCCCGCGGATCATATTGATAGGTGGGCAGGGTAATGCCGACACCCGGGAACTGACCGGCTTGGGCGCGTACAGTATGCATGTCCTGGCCCGGTCGAGGCTTAACGGGCTTGGACACGATGTCAGAATGGGGATTGCGATGGGGTCTTTGAGCCATTGGAAATTCTTCTTATTATAACGGTTAAGACCCTCTCTGGCGAATGTTTTTAAGGTATACTGTGGGATAGTTGATTATGAAACTTGTCGTCCAAATTCCTTGCCTCAACGAAGCCGCTACTTTGCCATTAGTCCTGCAAAGCATACCTCAGCACATTCCAGGTATCGACCAGATCATTATTGTGGTCATCGATGATGGCTCGACCGATGAGACCGTCAATGTGGCCCGTGCCCATGGCGTCCGGCATTTTGTGCGCCATGCCCGAAATCAGGGCTTAGGCCGGTCGTTTCATGATGGAGTGCTCGCAGCCTTGGAATTAGGCGCAGATATTGTCGTCAATACTGACGGTGATAATCAGTACCCTCAAGGACGGATTGGCGATTTAGTGCAACCTATCCTCCGCGGCGAAGCCGATATTGTCATCGCCGACCGCCAGACTGCCACGATCAAGCATTTTTCGCCGCTGAAAAAGCAATTGCAAAGACTGGGGAGTGCCGTTGTAAACCGGGCAGCCGGTACCCAGCTGCCGGACGCCGTCAGTGGCTTCCGAGCGTATAGCCGTGAATCACTGCTGCGCCTAAACACTATTACCCGTTTTAGCTATTGCAATGAAACCATCATCCAGGCTGGCTACAATGGCTTGCACATCGTTTCCA
>CAYZSM010000068.1:0-4501 GCA_964481105.1 uncultured Candidatus Saccharibacteria bacterium
AACTGGCAATAAAATTCACCAAGGCATCTGGCAGGAAGCCTTCGCGCAGACAGTCCAGTACATCCTTGGCGCCATCGCGTTTGCTCAGTTTTTTTCGGCCGTCCGGACCAAGAATATGCGGCGCCGTCGCCATGATGGGCGGCGTCAAATCCAAGGCTTGGTAAAGGTTAAGATAATTCGGTACGCTGGCGATAAATTCCTGGCCGCGAATAATATGAGTGATGTTCATCTCATGATCATCAATCACATGGGCAAAATTATAGGTCGGGTAACCGTCAGATTTGATAAGGATAAAGTCATCAATGACCTCCGGTCCGGCCGTCAGGTCGCCCAAAATGGCGTCATGCCAGGCGACGGTCTCTGGATTGGATTTGAAACGCAGCGGCTGACTGCCGTTCCAGGCTGGCGGATTTTCGGGACGATGATTCCGATACAGAAAAGGCCGTTTAGTACGTTGGGCTTCTTCTCGAAAAGCCTGGACTTCTTCTGGGGTAAACGGGTCAGCGTAAGCCCGGCCGCTGTCAATCAGTTTTTGGGCCCACGCGCGGTAGGTATCCAGCCGTTCACTCTGACGATACGGTCCATGAGGGCCACCGATGTCCGGACCTTCGTCATACTCTAGGTCGAGGGCTCGCAAACTATCCATCAAATGCTGATCGGAGCCGGCAATTTCTCGTTTTTTGTCAGTGTCCTCTAGCCGCAAAATGAATTGTCCGTTATGTTGCCGAGCCACCAGCCAGGCGAATACGGCAGTACGAATACCGCCGACGTGGAGGAAACCGGTTGGACTGGGAGCGAAGCGAGTGCGGACGGTCTTCATGCGACGCTGGCGCGAGCTTTGCGCTTAAACAAATGGCGCTTGGCGGCTGGCAACGGTTTTGCTTGATGAGCGGTGGCTTGACTCAAGGCATATTCCAACAGCTCAGCTGTGGTCCGCGGCTTGGCAGTTTTGGCCGTCACGGGGTGGACAGCAGGATGTTTCGCTGCTGCGAAAGACGGCTTTGGCACTACCGGGGAAAACGGCGAGGTGCCGTTAAATAAATCAGCTGGAAAACGGCTGACTAAGCGGCTCTTGGTGACGCGTTTGGCGTGCTGTAGCCGCTGACTATCCAGCTTTGTCACCGAAGGTTTAGCCACCAGCTGTGCTAATGGTTTCACGGTCGGGGCGAGCTGGTTATGAGCGGTTACAATCGGACGACTGACAGACGGCTTCTTAACGGCTTGACGCATTAGCGTGTGAGCGGAATGCGGTTTATGTGCCGATGCATGCGGGGCAGTTTTACGACGGTGAGCTTTAACACTGGTTGCTGATTTGCCACCAGTCGTTTTTTTGGTTGTTTTTGGATGCTCTAACGCCGGGGAGGTTGCGTGATGCTGATGATTTTCAGATGTGGGCGTCAATAAAGCGCCCGTTCTGGCATTGTAGGGGCTGCCATTGATTATAATGATACTTTTTTTGCTCACATCTAACCTTGTCTGAATCTTGGTTTTATAGTGTCCATGAGTTATCTTAAACCCTCTTGTGCTCTGAGGCAAGTCAATTCATACTATGCAAACCAGCTATGGACTTTCTCGACGCTAAAAAACAACTGCAACATCGGATTATCTTGCTGCTTGGCTATGTGTTGATTGCCGTCGGCATTGTGATCGGCACGGTAGTGCTGGTCTATCAGGCTTATGGCTTCGGCTTAGCTAAAAACGGCACTGTTATTCAAAATGGGCTGCTGTTTTTTTCCAGCCAGCCGCATCCCGCGGAAATTTATATCAACGGTAAGCACCAAACTGGGCGGACCAATGTTCGGCTGTCGTTGCCGGCCAATATCTATAAGGTGCAGCTAAAACGTGATGGCTATCAAGATTGGCAGCGTACTATTGAGCTGGACGGCGGCAGTGTTGAGCATTTTGACTATCCATTTCTCTTCCCCAAGCATCTGGATAGCAAAAGCATCCAAAGTTATGCCGCCCCGCCGGTATTAGCAACTCAAAGTCCCGACCGCCGTTGGCTCATGATAGTCCAGCCAAATAATCTGGCGAATTTTACCGTGTATGATCTGAAGAATCCTGAAAAACCAGCAACGACCCTGGTGTTACCGGACGGCCTGCTGAGCAACCCGGCGACCAGCGAAACCTGGCAGCTAGAAGAGTGGGCCGATGATAATCAGCATGTTATTTTGCAGCATAATTACGATAATACATCGGAATTCATTTTGGTTGATCGGATAAACCCCGAACGCTCTCTAAATATTGATCGTACCCTAAATACTCACCCCGACAAGTTGACACTTAAAGATAAAAAATACGACCAGTATTACCTTTATAAGCTGGCCGATCAGAGCCTGCAAAGTGCATCGCTTAAGGCCCTAACTCCTCAGCCGGTGCTTAGTAAGGTGCTTGCCTATCATTCCTACGGCAATAACACTTTGTTGTATGCCACGCCAAGCGGTGCGCCAACCGGTACGGTCGCTGTGAAACTGGTAAATGGCAATCAGACCTCCGAGGTACGCCACTTGCCGGTCGGCACCAATTATCTGTTGGATCTCACCAAATACAGCGGTACCTTTTACGTGGTAATTGGTGTCGATACCAGCGACAGAGTCTATATTTTTAAGGATCCTGCCGGTCAGTACAATCAAGATTCGCATCATGTCGTTGTGCCCACGCAAGTGTTGCACGTGACACAGCCCAACCATGTTAGCTTTTCAGCTAGTGCTCAATTTATTATGGCGGAAAGCGGGACGCGATTTGGCGTTTACGATATTGAAAACAAAACCGGCTATAACTATATACGCGACAGTGTTCTCGATGCCCCACAAGCCTACGCTGTCTGGATGGACGGTAACCGCCTGACTTATACCAGTCAGGGCAAGTTGCAAGTATTTGATTATGATAATCAAAATTCCCAAACACTCGGCGCAGCCCATGGAAACTATATGCCGTTTTTCGCCCCCAATTATAAATTTTTAGATCTCATAGCTCCGACTGCTGCCAGCAAACAATTCAATCTGGTTCAAACCCAGTTGCTTATTCCGGCTGATCGCTAATTCACTGTGAGCTGGACGCGGGAGGGCCATTTAGCCGGCGTAGGAGTAGTAGTCCCAGTCCGACGACTACGATGACCACTCCGACTTTTCCGGCTGAACTATCGAGTAAGCGCCCCCATAACGTTGGTCCGTTGCCGGGTAGCGCTGCCGGACGCCGCACCGCCGGATTGGAGCTTGGCGCTACTGCCGGTGTATTACCAGCAGGATCGGGGGTAATTTGTTGTCCGACCACTACCAGCCGGCGCAAACTGGTGCCCGGTGGATCACAGGTAATGAGCGTGGCGGTGGCTGTTTGCCCCGGTACTGGTCCCAGAACCCCGACCTGACTGGGATCGACAATGGTCCGGCTAATAACCTTGTAAACATATACCTGGTCGTGATACGTCAAATAAAAAGTATCACCGTTCACTAAGGTGTGCAGCAGTACGAAGGCAAATTTATACTTTCCCTTGTTAAAAATGTTATTACTACTGTGGCCGAAGTAAGCGGCATTACCGGTTTGGCCGGGAAAAACGGTGGTTGGATAATGAACAATACCGTTTTCTAAAGCACCTTCAATAATAGATTCATTAATAGAGGTTTGGGTATAATCCGCCGGAATCTCAACATTTATTTTGGGAATAATAACCTCCGGTTTGTCGCTCGGAGCTTGGGTACCACTGACAATCAGCGGCGTGGAAGCCGTAGCCCGACTGGGCTGGATAAACGGCGCCAAAATAACTTCGTTAAAGAAGCCGAACAGAAAGATGATAAGGACGATGAACCCCATACCTAAGCCGAACAGTAACGACTGCACGTGATGCTTAACCTCTAGTTGACCACCTGCCGTAACGTGGTGCCGAATAGCGGCCTGGATTTCTTTCTTGCTGCGAGCTTCACGCCAGCGAGGTGCCTTTGCCTGCTTGACTACTGGGCTTCGCGGGCCACTGGCATGATGCTTATGCTCGGCAAGAACTTGGGCATGGTCTTGATTTTGCGGGTTAGCTGGCGACGGATGGGTGACCAGCGCCTGACTTCCATAAAACTCTTGCCAGACGGCATGTTTTTCGGCGTCCGGCAGGGCTTGGTAGTATCGATGCCATTCGGTTTGGATGGCTGCCAGATCTTTCCCCGAGCTGCTCAACTGATACATGAACTGCTGGTGCGGGCTGCGTTGGCTAACAGCTGCAGCTTCGGCTAATTCGCGGGTGGCGTCTGGTTCTTGGGCGTACAGGTGCGACAGCTTGCGTCGAATAGCACCGGCGGCGGGATTGGAACTGGCTGCTGGCACGGGTTGTACGGGCAGCTGGCTGTCCTCTGTCGGTAGCGAGAGATCGTCCTCTCCGTGCGGATCGTAGGTATGCATAGCCATAGCCCCTAGATTATAGTACAATTACCCCTCGATGGCCTATGGTGATAGTGCTTATCGGGCGAGTGGCGGAACTGGTATACGCGCACGACTCAAAATCGTGTTCCTTACG
>CAYZSM010000069.1:0-4453 GCA_964481105.1 uncultured Candidatus Saccharibacteria bacterium
ACCTTTTCTTAATTTTTTTCCTACCACGACGCTTTTCGTTTGTGCTTCTGGCGGGCTTTTTGCGCCGCTTGTTTTAGGCGGCCGGCAGTATAGCGGCGCTTGTGATGCAGCGACTCGTCGTGCCCGCTCCACAACCATTGATAGGCTGGCACGGTCAGGATTATTGCTCCGTCGTCTTTGAGGACGCGCTTCCACTCTTTGAGCGCAGCAATTTCCTGATCAATATGCTCCAGCACATCAAAAGCCCCAATGAGGTCATAGCTCTTGGCCGCAAACGGCAATTTTAGGCCGTCGACCTTGATGACCCGTTTGTAGCCGCGCCTACGGGCGAACGCGATAGCGGCGTCAGCAGTATCGACATTGTCAGTTTCGCCAAAACTTTCCAGCAAAGCTATGCTGCCGCCGGTGCCGCAGCCAACATTTAGAATTTTTGAATTGGTTGTGCCGCCGCTGGCGCACCGCAGGTAGCTGGCAATAATTTTTAAGCGCCCTTGGTGCCACCAGTATGACTCTTCCTGCTCGGCCAGTCTGGCATATTCAGCCTGGTTCACGGCGCCACCTGACAGACCGGACAGAGATGGGTGCCGCGGCCGGCGACTCTGGTCTTAATAATCACGTTGCCGCAGCGCGGGCAGGCTTGGCCTTCGCGGCGAAAAACCCGGGCAAACGTCAGGTAGCTGCCCTTCTTCCCTTCGGCGTTGACGTAGTGTTTATCCGTTGATCCGCCCTTTTCAATTGCCAGCCGCAGCACGAATTGCAGTTCGCGGAACAGCGTTTTATAATCCGCCACTGTCAGATCCCCAACTTTTGTCAGTGGATGAATTTTAGCGCCCCACAGACTTTCATCGGCATAAATGTTGCCGATGCCGGCAATTACTGTCTGATCCAGCAGCGCTGCTTTGATAACAGAATTTTTGCGCCGAAGCAGGCGGTTTTGGAGTACTTGCCAGGTAAAGTCAGCAGCCAGGGGTTCCGGTCCAACCTTGCGAAAAAAGTCCAGATTCATGACTTCCGGCGTCGGCAACAGCCGCATCCAACCGAATTTGCGTTGATCATTAAAAAACAGCTGGCTGCCGTCGCTAAATTCCAAAGTTACGCGGGTGGAACGGTCCGGCAATTCGCCAACCAGCGAAGCGCTGGGATGTCCGGCCCCAAAACTGGCGGAGGGACTGCGAAACACCAGCTGTCCAGTCATTTTAAGATGAATTACTAAGGAATAGCCGCTCGACAACTCAATCAGTAACACTTTGGCGCGGCGCTTTACGGCCGTAATTTTGGCGCCGATCAGGAAGGCTTGGACGTCAGTCGGGGCGTTGGGAAAAGATTTTTCCCAGTCACTGTCGACGGCCGCAATCACGCGGTCAGGTAACAGGCCGCTCAGGCCTTGGCGGACAGTCTCAACTTCCGGTAATTCGGGCATGGGGCTATTGTAGCAAGTATACTAAGTAGCATGGACAGCCTGAACAGTATTCTGCGCAACAAAGACTTCGACGAGCCGCCGGAGATGTCGAGCATTAAAAAATATGTCCAAGATGAATTTCAGATTACGGTGAGCGTACTGGTCCGCGATAAGGATATTGTGATCGGTGTGCCGAGCGCCGCCCTCGCCAACACCTTACGTTTGCGCAGTCCGGAAATTAAACGCCGCTGCCAGCTCGATAAACGATTGACGTTTCGGATCGGCTAACCGGTCCGCGCTGCTTCAATACCAGCCTTGACCTGCGAAAAATCCTGATAGCAAATTGCCTGCATGCCGACCGCCCGGGCCGCCTGGCAGTAGGATTCTTTATCATCAACGAATAAAATATCGGTCGGTTCCAGGCCCAAACGCTCGCCGGCCAAGTGGTACATTTTTGGATCGGGTTTGATCATGCCGACTTCGTATGAAAACACGAAATCGTCAATCCAACGCTGTTCGGCACTATCCAGCAGCTGTTCGCGGATCCAATTGCTGGCCACATTGCTGAGAATGCCGATTTTCAGGCCCTGGTCGTGCAGTTCGTGGATATATTCCAGCAGCCGGGTATTTTTGGTGAACGAAGCGTGGGCCACGTCGTCCAGCTCGGTAAAGCCGTGGCCGCCGGTGGCGGCCCGAATCCGCTTGTCACACTCCTCCTTGCTAATCGCCCCGCAATTATACTCGCGGTGAGCCCGGCGAGCACTCTCCGGATCGGCATCGGCCGGCAATCCCTCGATGAATAAGCGCCAGGTATCAGTCGTCAGCACCCCAAAACAATCAAAAATTACTGCGCGTAACATACCTCTATTTTACACGGGCCGGAGGAATCTCCGGCTAAAACCTCGGTCAAAACTAGAGTGGAATACCCTGAGACTGCTGCGCGTAATCCGGAACCTGTGCCTGGAAGAGCGCTCGGATGGTACTGATATCACCCAAAGACGTTTTGGGCGCTCCACAAGATGTCGACCAGAAGTGTTGCAACGTTTTGCCATCTTGGAGAATTTCGGTTACAAAGCGCTCGCCCAGCGGACAAAAGCCTCTTTCGTCTTTCAGCTGTGCCGCGGTATCACCGTGGGTATAACCGGAGTGCTGCAGCGCCAGCAAGAATGTAGTGTAGGCTTCGGTATTGTTGGCGTATTGCTGTTGAGCAACCACATTTCCTTCGTAGCCTTTGACATGCTCGAAGGTCACATCGTCATGATCGACAGTAATGCGAATTTGTTCGTGGACCAAATCGGCATTCACCGGCCCATCAATGGTCAGCCGGACCTGAGCATCAGTGGTGGCATAGCTGACGAGTGGCTTACTAATAACCGGCGCCTTCTGTTTGCCGCCGCCACGAAACAGCAGCATGATCAAGATAATGATCAGCAGGATAGTCATCATGAAGGCAACGAAGTATCGCATAATTATTGTCTCACCAAAGTGATTACATTTATCTTAACACTATTTCACTATTTTTGCAAGGCTTTTGTTGACGGGATATTGGTTATACTAAAGGATATGAAACTCACCTACCAAACGGCTGTGGCGACACTGATTCAGTTTATTGTTCTAGGACTCCTTAACATTATTGGTGGCATCGCCTCAATTGTTACCACCTGGCATCACCAAGGCACCGATCATATCAGTAATCTCCTGGCTTCAATTATATTTTTCCTGCTGATTGTCGGCTGGTTTGGGGTGCTGGTCGCCTTGGGCTATGGCGCCCAGGAACGCCGCAACAAGCGGCTGGCACAAGTACTGATAGCGGCCGAACTACTAACCTTGCTGGTGGCGCTGTTCAATATAAAATTGGCGGTCAAATATAACGGCAGCCTGTTGAGCCTGGGTACCAGCATTGCCGATGTGCTGCTCGCCGCCTGGGTAATTACGCTGGCGTTTCGGCTGATGAAAGCCGGCGGACGGCGCATAACGGTGGCCTCGCGGTCGCGGCACCGTCCTGCCAAGGTGTAAGTTTTTAGGCTACGCGAGCTAGTTGGTGGTCGGCCACGTGAAGATCAGGCAGCAGACGTAAATCAGTGGACGATGGCGCAGTTACTGTGGTGGAAAGAGCGTTGGCGCCAACTTGCGCGGTAGTCCGGGCTCGACTCATATGGTTCATGCGTGCAATAGTCAGCGGATCAATAATCAGGTCGTGAATGGCGGCCCGGCCCAAACCCCTACCGACTGCACCTAGCAAGGCGACTCTTTCGTTCCACGATGGCTCCTCCATGACGGCGCCGTACAAACCCTTCAAAATAGGCATGGTTTTACTCCTTTTGCTGTTACATAAAAAACTCTCCGATGAGGAGAAGGATTGTTGCCGAAGCTGTTTTTGACTGGCATGTTTATTGCTCTAGAGCTTGTTTGAGTTGTTACACTGGCATTTTGGCGCAGGAGCCTCTAAGCCGTCAAGCCAAAACTTCAGAAATGTAATAAAAATCACGCTCCGCTTATGTTTTGAGCGGCACGTACGGTTCTACAGTTCGCCCCAATTATTGCCGATGGTAACATCAACATCCAGGCGAACAGGCAGCTCGTGGATGTTTTCCATGGTGTCTTTTAGAATGTCACCGATGCGCTCGGCGACCGGTTCAGGGCATTCCACCAAAATAGAATCGTGGATTTGCAGCAGCTGTTTGCAGTCGTTGTGCTGAGCCTGTAACAGTTCATCGACTTTGACCATCGCCATCTTCATCAGATCAGCTTCAGTTCCCTGGATAGGCATATTGATAGCGGCTCGCTCCGCGCCTTGGCGCACCATGAAATTGCTGGAATGGATGTCCGGCATCGGCCGGCGGCGACCGAACAGCGTTTCCACATAGCCGTCTTTTTTGGCCTTTTCTTTGACGCTGTCCATGTAATCAAACAACGGCTGACGCACGGCTTTGTATTTATCAATGAAGGTTTTAGCCTGCTCAAAGGTCATGCCGGTCGCTACTGCCAGGCCATGCGGACTCATGCCGTAGAGAATGCCGAAATTGATCACTTTGGCGGCCCGGCGCATCTGTT
>CAYZSM010000070.1:0-4418 GCA_964481105.1 uncultured Candidatus Saccharibacteria bacterium
GGTTCGTGACCGCCATCCGGCGACATAAATTTCCAGAATAAGCTGTGATTGTAATGACCACCGCCGTGATTGCGAATAGCCGTGCGCACATGGTCGGGTAGGGAATCAATTTGTCGCAGCATAGTTTCGAGGGAATGGTCTTTTAGTTCCGGCGCTTGTTCCAGAGCGGCGTTCAATTTGTCGACATAAGTTTGATGATGTTTGCTGTGATGCAATTCCATGATGTCTTTGCTGATGTATTTGCCAAAGGCGTCATAGCCGTAGGGTAAATCGGGCAAGCTGTACATAGGGCAATCCTCCGCTTAGGGTATGAATTCATTGTACGTCATTGTGCAAACGCCAGCCAGCGGTAGGCTATACTGGGTGGATGCAGCAACTTCCGCAGATTTTAAGTGGTACAGTTAGCCGTTTTCAAGGAGACGGTCGCCGTTTAGGCTATCCTACCGCCAATATCGAAACAACTACTCAGATGGCGGATGGTGTCTATTTTGGACATGCCGATTTAGCGGATTTTAAGCGGCATCCAGCGATTATTTTTATTGGTACGCCGACGACGATGGGCGCTCACGACCGCCGGCTGGAAGCCCATTTGCTGGATATTCCCGACAAAGACTATTACGATCAAACACTGACGGTCACTATCCAGCATTTTCATCGTTCCAACAAAACATTTGCTAATGTCGCTGCGTTACAAAAAGCTATGCGGGCCGATGAAGCAGCCGCTCGGCAATGGTTCACTAAACAAGACTAAGATATTCGTTAGCCGACCCGGAATTACAGAAAACTGTCTAAGCTGATAGTCACACACAGGATGCTCAAAACCACCAGCGAAAACAGGAACATGCTACGGCCCCAGCGCTCGTCGCTGAGGGCGGTGTACTGTTTGAGGCCTAATCCTAGCCACGCTAGGCCTAGCAGCGCTGCGGCTACTAGGGTTACTGGTCCGCTATAGCCGAACAGGCTCAGTGAAACGACCGCTGCGGTGAAAGCGGTAATGTACAAGAGAATTTGGATTTTGGTGATGGCGGTGCCCTTGGCGACCGGCATGACCGGCAGTTTGGCTGCCGTGTAATCATCGAGGCGATATAGGGCAATAGCATAAAAATGTGGCATTTGCCAAGCCACCAGGATTAAAAACAATAACAATGCTCCAGGGTCGAGCCGTCCGGTAACCGCCGTGTAACCAGCTACAATCGAAGCTGCGCCCGGTACACTCCCAACCAAGGTGCCATAAACCGTGCGCCGTTTGGCCACTCCGTACAGCACCACGTAGAAAAATAGTGCCAACAGACCGATTACGCAGGTCAACCAATTAGTTAATTCTATTAAAATGATAAATCCTGAGAGACCAAGGACCGCGGCATACAGCAGCGCTTGCTGTTTGGAAACGGTGCCAAGCACCAGAGCCCGGCGTTTGGTGCGCGCCATTTTTTTATCGAGATGCCGATCCAGGTAATTGTTAAGTACGCAGCCGCAAGCGATCAGAAGGGCCGTGCCGGATAAGGTTGCCAGCAGCAGACCGAAGCGGATATGTCCGTGGGATGCCAGCAAAAAACCGGCTATCGCCGTCAGCATATTGCCGCGGATAATCCCCGGTTTGGTTAAGTGATAGTAGGTCTTGAACACGTTAGTTGCCATTAAAGCCCTCGTCTTTAATGATAAATGTATTGGTTTGGGCGGGCGACAAATGATCGTGATGGTACTGCAGGTTTTTCATGATCCACAGCGTGCCGAATACTAAAATGACGACCACAATTAACATGAACAGAAAGATCGATAAATTCCAGCGCGGCTTGGATTCCCGTCCCAAATGCAGGAAAAACAGCAGTTGCACCAGTAGTTGAGCGATGGCCAAGGTTACAATGGCGCTGATCAGCCCCCAGCCATTGAATAAGTGATTGACGACCATCAAGTAGGCCGCGCCGGTGAGAATAAGTGACGATATAAAACCGATCGTATAGGACTGAGTGCTGCCGTGGCCGGTTTCCGCAGGTTGCTGGCTCATACGGCTCCCATTAGATAAACGATTGTAAAGATGAAGATCCAGACAATATCCAGGAAGTGCCAAAACAAACTGAAGAGCGTCAGACGCTTTACAGTGCTGGCTACCAGGCCTTTTTTCCAGAGTTGGCGCATAAGCACGCTCATCCACAGCATACCGGTGGTGATGTGCAAACCATGCGTGCCGACCAGCGTAAAGAAGGCCGACATAAAGCCACTAGCTCGCCAGCTGTGACCTTCCAGGACTAGTTTATGGAATTCATTAAGCTCCAAACCAAGGAAGCTTACGCCAAGCAGCATGGTAACCGCCAACCAGATTAAAACCTGGTTTTTGGCGTCGCGGCGCACCGCCAGCATGGCCAGACCACAGGTGTAGCTGCTGGTTAACAGAATAAGCGTTTCGGCCAGCACAAATGGCAGGCTGAATAATTCGCGTCCTGACGGCCCGCCGTAGGTGTTATTTTGCAGCACAGCATAGGTAGCAAATAGACTAGCGAACAGTACGCAGTCGGTCATAATATACACCCAAAAACCAAAGACGGTTTTAGATTCGGCTTCGGCCGGTCCTGATGCCGCTTGAGCAACAACCTGACTCATAGTTGCCTCCACGGTTTGACGCCGGTTTCGTGAGCTGCTACTTCGGCAGCGGTTACCGTGTACTCCGTTTCGTCATCAGTCGAGCGAACAATCACGCAGCAAATAAGCGCCAGCAGGCTGATGCCGGCTAACCACCAAATATGCCAAATAACTGCAAAGCCAAACACAAAAGCGCAGCTGGCAATATATAGTCCAAATGGTGTGTTTTTAGGCATCTGAAAATCATGATACACCGGCTTTTTGGAAGCGGCTTTTGCATGCTTCATGGTCCAGAAGGCGTCGCGGCCATGCACCGTAGGTATGACTGCAAAATTGTAGTGCGGCGCCGGTGAAGCCACTGACCACTCCAAGGTGCGACCATCCCAAGGATCACCAGTATTATCAAGGTTTTTACGCCGCTGCATAACGCTGACCACCAGTTGTAGCAGCTGGAAACCAATACCTGCCATTACGACCAGCACACCAATACCGGCTACTACAAATAAACCTTGCCAACCCAGACTAGCGTCATAGTGGTCAAGCCGGCGCGTTGCTCCCATCAGTCCCAAAATATACAGCGGGATAAATTCCAACAGGAAGCCGATAAACCAGCACCAAAAGGCGCATTTGCCCAGTCCCTCGTGCAGCTTAAAGCCAAAGATTTTGGGAAACCAGTACATGTAGCCGGCAAAATAGCCAAACAGCACGCCGCCAACAATCATGGTATGAAAATGCGCTACTAGGAACAGGCTATTGTGAACCTGGAAATCAATCGCCGGAACAGCCATCATCACTCCGGCCAGGCCGCCAATCGAAAATGTTACCACAAAGCCCAAGAACCATAACATCGGTGTGGTTAGTCGAATTCGGCCGCGGTACATCGTGAACAGCCAGTTAAAGATCTTTACGCCCGTGGGGATGGCAATAACCATCGTCATGACGCCAAAAAAGGCGTTGACATTGGGGCCGGCTCCCATTGTAAAGAAGTGGTGCAGCCAGACAATGAAGGACAGAAAAGTGATAGCCGCCAGCGCCCAAACCATCGACACGTAACCAAATAGCCGCTTGCGTGAAAAGGTTGCCACCACCTCTGAAAAGACCCCAAAAGCCGGCAAAATTAAGATATAAACTTCGGGATGACCCCAAGCCCAGATCAGATTAACGTACATCATGGCGTTGCCGCCAAATCCGGCAGTGAAAAAGTGCATGCCGAGAGTGCGATCTAGAGCCAGCAGTGCCAGGGTGACCGTCAATATGGGAAAGGCAAAGACCACTAACGACATGCTCCCCAGCACGCTCCAGCAAAAAATCGGCATTTTCATCAGGCTCATGCCCGGAGCGCGCATCCGTAAAATCGTCACTAAAAAGTTAATCCCCGATAGCAAGCTGCCCACGCCGGCAATTTGCAGGCTCCAAATCCAGTAGTCAACGCCAACTCCAGGGCTATACGCCAGTTCACTGAGTGGTGGATAAGCCAGCCAACCGGCCGCCGCAAATTCACCAACTGCCAGCGAAACATTGATCAGCAGCATTCCAGCGGCAAACAGCCAAAAACTAATAGAGTTCAAGAAAGGAAAGGCCACATCTCGCGCACCAATTTGCAGCGGCACAATCAAATTGATTAGTCCAAACATAAAACCCATAGCCACAAAAAAGATCATGATCGTGCCGTGGGCCGAGAAAATTTGTTGGAAATGATCGGAGGTCAGAAAGCCGTGAGAAGCACCGACTGATGTTGCCTGCTGCAGGCGGATCATGGCTGCGTCAACCACACCGCGGAGCAGCATGACCGATGCAATTAAAATGTACATAACACCGATTTTCTTGGGGTCCAGCGATGT
>CAYZSM010000071.1:0-4359 GCA_964481105.1 uncultured Candidatus Saccharibacteria bacterium
AAGAAGAGCAGGGCAAGTTCTACACCTTTAAGTACGGCCCGTTTAAGATTGGCACGGCCCGGCCAGAGACTAAATTTGGTGACAAATATGTTGTTATGCACCCTGATGACGAACGTTACAAGCAGTACAAGCACGGCGACACCTTTGAGGCGGAATGGATTAATGGCCCGATCACCGCGACCATTATTAAAGATGAGGCCGCCGATCCAGAGTTTGGCACCGGTGTTATGACTATTACTCCTTGGCATAGCCAGCTGGATTTCGAGATTGCCGAGCGGCATAATCTTGATAAAGAACAGATTATTGATTTTCACGGGAAATTGTTACCTATTGCTGAAGAATTCGCTGGATTGCCAATTGCTGAAGCCCGCCCCCAGATCGTCGAAAAACTGAAAAATAAGGGTTTACTGGTCAACGTCGACGAGAATTATATTCATAATATTGCGTTGAACGACAGGGGTAAGGGCGTGATTGAGCCGCAAATCCGGCTGCAGTGGTTTGTGGACGTCAATAAGCCGGTCGTCGAATGGAAAGGGAAGCGGCTCAGTTTAAAAGAGACTATGCAGGCCGTAGTGCGAGATGGCGACATAGACATCATTCCGCCACGCTTCGAAAAGGTTTACTTCCACTGGATCGACAACTTACGCGACTGGTGTGTGTCTCGGCAAATCTGGTGGGGCCATCGGATTCCAGTTTGGTATCGCAGCAACACCGACGGCCGCGAAGAGACCTACGTTGGCGTCCAGCCGCCGACCGATCAGAGCGAAGGCTGGCACGAATGGGAGCAAGATCCTGACACTTTGGACACCTGGTTCAGCTCGGCGCTGTGGACCTGGAGCACCTTGATTGACCCGGGATTGGCTCAGGATTATTCATTGTCACTGGATGATTTGCTCAAGAAGAGCCCGGATTTTCAGGCCTATCATCCCACGACTGTCATGGAAACCGGCTGGGACATCTTGTTTTTCTGGGTAGCTCGTATGATTTTGGCCACCACCTATACCACTGGGCAAATTCCTTTTAAGACAGTCTACCTGCATGGTCTAGTGCGCACCGAACAAGGCAAAAAGATGAGCAAAAGTAGTCCAGAGACTATCATCGATCCGATGGAAGTTATTCCCGAATACGGCACCGACGCTTTGCGATTCGCACTAATCCAGGGAATGTCGGCCGGGAACGACCAGCGCCTCGGCCGCAGTAAGATTATCGCTAATCGCAACTTCAGCAATAAAATCTGGAATATTGCCCGTTACATCGAAGATACCATCGGTGATGAAGCCAGCAGGGAAGGCGCCAAACCGCAAGTTGCGGCCGACCATTGGATACTGGACAAATTACGAACATCGCAGCAAAAGATTTCCAGCGATTTAGATAATTTCCGCTTTAGCGACGCTTACGATACGCTCTACCATTTCATCTGGGATGATCTGGCAGATTGGTATATCGAAGCCAGCAAAACAGCACCGAACCAGCCGCTGCTGGCTTACTTACTGGAGGCGATTTTGCTGCTGGCACATCCGTTTGCGCCATTTTTGACGGAAACTATCTGGCAAACACTGGCGTGGGAAGAAGACTCCATTCTGGCCAGCCGGGAACTGCAAGATGTTATCAAAAGTGACGCTTCCAAAGCGGCCGATTTCGATGAAATCCGGGCAATTGTCAGCGAAGCCCGCTTTATCACCAAGGCGCTGAAAGTCTCCTGCGTCACGCTGTATTACACCGATGTGCCGTTCCTGCGTGATAATGCCGAAAGCATTAAACGCCTGGCCCGTTTAGCAGCGGTGACCGAAGTTAAAGCTGGCACCGGACTATATTTGACGAGCAGCAAACATCGCTGCTGGTTGGATATTGATGTCAGCACCGCTCGAGCGTATGTCGGTGATATGGAAGCCAAACGCGCACAGCAAGAAGCCGCTGTGAAGCAGCTGGAAGCCCGCTTGGCCAATCAAGATTACGTCAAAAATGCCCCCAAGGCCGTCGTCGATCAGACCAAAGACCAATTGCAGGCCGCTCAGGAGCACTTAGCGGCCATCCAGACTGAGATCAGCCGCTTTAGCGCCTAAATCGCCCGTTGAAATCTAGTCGGCGGGCTCCAGGGCTTCGCGGACCCGATCGACTGATTCCTGCGGCCGGGAATCATCAAACCATAGGACGTGCCAGCCGAGCCGTTCGGCGGCCATCAGATTGACGCGGGAGTCATCCACCAGTAATATCTCGCCGGGCAAGCAATCGGCCCGTTCTTGGGCGATTTCGTAGATTTTAGATTCCGGCTTAATCGCTGCTACCTCTGAGGAGTCAATAATCGCGTCGTAGGGCAGGTTAGGCACCTTGCCGTCACGGCGCATGGCGCTCAAAAATCCGGGCATGATGTTGGTCAGCAAGCCGACTTTGTAGCGTTCGCTGGCCCACTGCAAAAGTTGCTGCATTTCCAAGATGGGTTCGACGGTTTCCAGGTAGTATTTTTGCCAGTCAACGCTTTCCACACCAATGCGCTCCGCCAGTTTGGCGTTAAAGTCGCTGAGGCTGATAATTCCCCGGCAAACATCATCGTTAAAGTGCCAAAAGGCGGATTCCACGATGTCGGAACGTACTCCGGTTTCGGTGGCCAATTTGGCGAAGGCTCGCTGGTAGAAGTACACCAGGCAACCGTTGACATCAAAATAGATGAATCGGACGCCGCTTTTGGTTTTTTGCAGCTGGCGGCTGGAAGGGCCGGCAGTGCCGCCAACCAATTCGTCCAAACCGACGCCCAGAGCGCTGGCAATCGACTGAATTGTAAAAATAGACGGCGATTTGATGGCGCCGCGCTCAATTTTGGTCAGTGTTGAAAAACTAAGGTTAGCCTGATGGCACAGCTGCTGTTGGGTCAGACCGGCGGCCTGGCGCGCGGCCTGTAATTGCTTCCCCAAAGTCTGCTCATCCATAGCCATACAATACCAATTTTTGGCCTAGAAACCAAGAAAAATAGTATTAAACGGCTACTCCAGGTGAAGGACGTAGACGAACATCGTATACATGAACAAGAAGGACATAAAACCAATGATGCCAATCACCGTCCAGACGGTTTTCGGGTTACCATAGCCGATGCGCTTGCCAAATTTAGCGTACACCACCCCTGAAAAGCCGATAGAGAAGGCCAGTGCGATCCAAAAGTTTTTCATAACGAGTATTATAGCCTAAAAGGCCAGCAGTTTGGCAACTTTCGCCAAAGCCTCATGGTCTGGTTCGGCGGTAAGATCCGGCATATAACGCGATTCCTCGGCCGTCGAGAAGGGATAGACATGGACATGGGCGTGCGGCACATCGGTCCCAATTACCAGTTCGCCGACATATGGCCGTTTCAGAACGTCCCGCAATCTGAGCGCAACTTTTTTGACAGTGGCCATTAGCGCCCGGTAATCATCGTCTTCCAGATCCCATACGAATTCCACCTGCTTTTTCGGAATTACCAGCGTATGACCGGGCTGCTTGGGGTGAATATCCAGGAAGGCGAAGGTTGTTTCGTCCTCATAGATTTTGTGACAGGGAATTTCACCCTTGATAATCTTGGTAAAAATGCTGTCTTCCATACTTCTTAGTATAGCGCCTGCGGGCAAATTGGAGCAGGGCAGGGAGGTTAAAGCGGGACGGCTACGAGGCGGCATTAAATCATTCTTAAAATTGCCGAAAATCTGGCCGCTTATGCTTGGATAATCGGCCCGGCCGGCTGATAGTCAGCAACATGCGACAAAGTGAGCACTTTTGGCGATGGTTTGCCTGGCGGGTGATGTACCTGGCTCTGGCAGCAATTGTTATTGGATGCCTGCTGGGGCTGATTTTGGCGCCTTCCAGCGCTGCCCCAAAGCAAGACACGGCGCCAGCTTGGAGTCATCCTGGCGCCATGGCTATACGACGCACCAGCCTGGTTACCGGAACACAAGGTGAACAAACCGCTTTCAATAACTTGGACTGTAGTACCCTCAGTTACCGCGCGGTCGGCAACAGCACCATGCAGCAAGGCTGCTTCGGGCAAACGGTCTTCGGGCTTTTTGACAGCGATAGCGGCATGGTCATCTTCAATGGCACCGATGAGGCTATGCCGCTACTGCCGTTCACTGCGAATCAGGTGTTGGTGCCCTGGCAACAGGCTATAAATCTTATTTCACTCGACACGGTGAGCACCGGCGGTACCTACATTAGCCTATATCGCAATCCGCTGGCGCACCTTCAGGATCAGCGGGATCTTTTGGGACGATTGCGCGCCAAAAGCCTGACTGCACCGGCGGATTTGCCTCTGACCGGCCCAAACGGGCAACGCTTGGTCATAAATCCGCAAACTCTGGCATTTTCCGGAACCGGTAGTTGGATGGTCGCCGAAAC
>CAYZSM010000072.1:0-4282 GCA_964481105.1 uncultured Candidatus Saccharibacteria bacterium
CAACAGTTCCTCAACCGCCATCGCCTTCAGTTCCGCCCAGCGCGCCTCCACAAATCCAGGCTCAATCAAACAACACCCGCTTTTTACTGCTGTCGCTTGTAATCGTACTGCTTGCTGCAGCTACGGCCGGCATGTATTTCTGGCAGCACGCTCAGGTGAATACTTTGGAAGCGAAAGTTACAAAACTTCAGTCGCAGCTTCCTAAATCACAAGTGGCGAAGCCGGATAGCAATTACAGGGGTGGAGTGAATGGCGTTAAGCTAACCGAGAGTGTTGATAAACAAATATCCCAAACACTTGCTGAGCTGGCCATCTATAAGCAACAGAACGGCCAATACCCGGTTTCCGAAACGAACATCATGTTACAAAATTATTGGAGATACGGCTATAACGGCATGGCTGCAGGAGCAAATCTGAAGTGTCCTGAGGAAAACGGCTATATTGCCTACGCCGGCTATACCAATCCGAAAACCAACATGACTGACCAGTTTGATTTGTATTATTGTGACGGCAGTAAGCTCGGCCACAAAACTCAGACCGATGTTCCTGCGGTGAAGGGCTAGTAACTGCGCTAGCTCTGATTATCTAACCTGCGGATAGTGCTGACGAGCAGGACGGCAAGGCCGGCTTCAGTCTCGGAATCTATCGGTACATAACCTAGGCTAATATCGCGGTTGTCGCGGTCGAGGACTTCTTGTACGAGCATGCCGTCCGGGGTGTGAGCCATGTGCAGTACGACATCGGCAATTTCCCAATGCGTGTCGCTGAGTTGAGCCGGCGGAGTGTTTGCTATGCGAGCTAAATATAAGTTTCGTGCCTCGGTGAACGAGAGGCCCCGTTCATCTCCATCAAAAATTTTATGAGTTCTTTCGCCTATAAGCCCTCCCCCTTTTAATTATTTACAAGCTGATAACTGTAGAAGATTTAGCGCTGTCAGTCTGTTAAAAATACTACCCCGCCGTGGGGTGCAATAAATTTTACAGTTTTGCCGGGCGGTATCTTGGTATAGTTTTTGTTATCCGTAAAAAGGAGGACTGTCATGGCTAGAATTGTCGAGGATGAACCAACCGAAAGAGTTGTGGTACACGAGCGCGACCACGATCATATTCACGACGCGCCGCGGCGCAGTAATGTCGGATTAATCGTAGGAATAGTGCTCGTTATATTGCTGTTGATTTTGCTGTTTGGCCGCGGAATGTTTGGCAGCAGCAGTAGCGGCAGCAGTGGCGGTGGTAGCCAGGCTCCAAGTGTTAACATCACACCATCGAATAATAGCGGCCAGTAGCTTCAGCCGGGGTTTAGCTGCGATTGTTGGTTGCATCGCGGCGCAAAAACAGCAGCCAGGCGATTAACCAAGCGACGGCCAGCCAAATCAGGAACACCAGGGCGGCTTTGCGATGTGTGGTGTCCGGATTGCCCGATAGCACAGCGTTTAGCGAAGTAAACGGTAAATATATGGCGTTGTGCTTAAGCAGCAGCGTGGCAATACCTTCGATGGTCAGCGGGAAAAAGAAGAGGCCGACAATTGAGAACACCTGGTTGCGCGTTAAAGCCACGAACAGCAGGCCGGCCATGGCGTACCCCCAAGTGTAAAACAGCCCCCTCCACAGCAGGTCACTGACCGGAATAGTTTGAGCCACCAGATGGTGGCCAGCCACATGCACGCCAACATAATTAGCCAGCGGCGATAGTACTCCCACCAGCAGTGCAAACACGATCGCGAAGCCGCTCATGACGACTATTTTGGCCAGCAGGACTTTGCTGCGGCGGTTAATGCTGGTCAGGGTGTGCAGGATGGTGTTATAGCGATATTCGTGCGAAAACAGCATGATAGCGACCAGGCCGCAAAAAACACCGGTGAAATTCAGGGCATTGACAACTTCCAGGGCCAGATCACCAGGATTTTTGAAGATTTTGGCGTCGCCCTTAAAGCCATCGACATAGCCGGCGAAAAAGAGCGTCAGCAGTATCATGCCGGCCACTACAACGTAGGTCGAGCGGACACTCAACAATTTACGGGTTTCGGCACGCAAGGCAGCAAACATTATTTTTTACCTTTCTGGTCTTTGGCGGCTTTGGTGGAATATTCTTGGGCACCTTCGGTCAACTCCAAAAAGGCTTCTTCCAGCGAGGCTGCCTGGTTGGACAATTCCAGCACCGGCACACCGGCCGCGAAGGCCAGTTTGCCAACTTCATCGGAGGTGGCACCACTGATTTTTAGGCCGCTGTCCACTTTGGTGTAGACCAACAATTTTGCTTTCAGGACTTTTTCTAACTTAGCGAGATTGGTGGCCCGCACAAAGACTCCGGAATGAGCGCTGCCGCGGATGATGGTGTCGATTGAGCCGCTGGCAATCAGTTTTCCCTTGCCTATTACCACCACGTTGTCGGCCATCTGCGACATTTCGCTGAGCAAGTGACTGGATACGAACACAGCGTTACCCTGGTCGGCATAATCTTTGAGGAACTCCCTGAGCCAAGCGATGCCTTCCGGATCCAGACCGTTGGCCGGTTCGTCCAAGATTAAATATTTTGGCTGGCCTAAAATAGCTGCGGCGATGCCTAAGCGTTGACTCATGCCCAAGCTGAATTTGCCCGGTTGTTTTTTGGCGACGTCTTGCAGGCCGACAATATCCAGCGCCGCTTCGACGCGTTTGACGGGAATACCGCCCTCGTCGGCCAAGATTCGCAGGTGCTGCCGGGCGGAACGCGTTGGATGAAAAGCTTTGGCTTCCAACAGCACGCCGATAACTTTGGAGGGTTGGCGATAGTCATGCAGTTTTTTACCGTCGAAGGTGGTGTGGCCTTTGCCGTGGTCCAGCCCGAGCATCAGACGCATGGTGGTGGATTTGCCGGCACCGTTCGGGCCGAGAAAACCAGTGACTTTGCCGGTTGCGACTTTGAACGATATATCATCGACCGCTACCTTTTTGCGATAGCGTTTGGTTAGATGGGTAGCCTCAATCATTGGGCCTAACTATAGGGGTAGTCAGCGCATTTCGCAAATCAGCTTTATACTTAAGGAGTATGAATACGAGCAATAAAACAGCAATCAGTGCTACCTTTCACTGTTTGAGCGGCTGCGCCATCGGCGAGATTGCCGGTATGGTTATTGCTTCACTGCTCGGCTGGACCGCTGTAGCCAGCATTGTGCTGTCGATAGTTTTGGCTTTTGGATTTGGCTACAGCCTCAGCCTATGGCCGCTGCTCAAGCATGGCCTGAGCCCGCAGCGCGCCCTGCGCATTGCACTGCTGGCCGACAGTGCTTCAATCGCCGTTATGGAAGCTGCCGACAATGGTTTTATTGCCGCCGTTCCCGGGGCTTTGAACGCCAATCTTGATAATTTGCTATTTTGGACCAGCCTTGGCTGCTCGTTAGTCGTTGCCTTCTGCGCCGCCGTTCCAGTCAATAAATATCTGATTCGCCGGGGCAAAGGTCACGCTGTGGCACACCAATTTCACCATGATTCCTCTAAAAATGTGTAAGATTTCTCACTGACAAAGTGGGCCTAAAGGGTTGACACCCGGGTGTACAATAAAGACATAAGCAATAAATTAACAAGACAAGCTGTAGCCAAACGCATTAAACACTAATCAGGTCAGGAAAGGTTAACAAAAATGAGTCCGCTTGAAACAAACCGTGAAGATCCCAACAACGCTATAAACTTAGCAATGAGGGCCCGAGCGGCAGCATTTATGCGTGATATTGGTCTCGAACCGTTCGCAACAATAGAACCAAGCCATGGAAACCAAACTAGAGCACAGTCACCTGCTAGGGGTACTGTTGAAACGACTGGTTTTGACTACGAAGCTGTAGAAGCTGATCGGAAAATTCGCGGTTTTCGATTGATGGATGCTCTCTGAATTAAATCGCTCATGCAGTGGGCCAATTAATAAAGTTTCAGCGTTATAACAAGGCCAGCAGTTCGTTAGTGCTTGTGGCGGCCATCAGTTGTTCGCGCATCTCTTTGGCGCCGTCAAAATTATTAATGTAAATTTTGCAAAACTTGTTGAGGGTTTGGATGGGCCGCTCGCCCTCATGCCAGGTTGCGGCGAATTGTCTGACGTGCGCGGCGTACAGTGCGCGGCGCTGCGTTTCATCGTAATCCGCCCAAGGGCTTTTTGGAGCGAAAATAAAGGGGTCATGGAAAACGCCGCGGCCGATCATAATACCGTCCAGCTGATATTTTTCGGCTAATTCGCGGCCTTGCTCCAGGCTTAAAACGTCGCCGTTGCCGACAATGAGGGTGTCAGGAGCCAACTGGTCGCGTAGTTCTCTGGC
>CAYZSM010000073.1:0-4281 GCA_964481105.1 uncultured Candidatus Saccharibacteria bacterium
AAAATCGGTGAGCAGCAGCCGTCCACTGGCATAAACCAGGCTGACACTGGCAAAACCAGCCAGCCAGCAGCCCCCAACTGTCAGCGGCGACCGATGGCTTGAAAAACGGCCATTACTTTTACGCTTTAGCTTACTCATGCTCACCTCGAATTTTACCACCTAAGGTTCTGAGTTCATGTAGGGCTTTTTTAGCCTGTTCATGATTCGGCGGAGCGCCGTGCCAATGAAAATCATATTCCATGAAATCAACACCTTTACCGGGAATTGTGTGCGCAATGATCATAATTGGTTTCTCGACGATCGCCTTAGCCATGGCACAGGCGTCAATCACTGCTTCAATATCATTGCCGTTGATTTCCAGGACATGCCAACCGA
Source organism: uncultured Candidatus Saccharibacteria bacterium (assembly GCA_964481105.1). Taxonomy (GTDB): domain Bacteria; phylum Patescibacteriota; class Saccharimonadia; order Saccharimonadales; family UBA4665; genus CAYMUN01. Next base: position 376 of record CAYZSM010000073.1, read on the forward strand.
AGGCCTCCCATTTAGCCCGCAAAGCTTCTAAAGGCATCACTGCTTCGGTGGGACCATCAATTTGAATATTGTTTCGATCAATAATACCAATGACATTATTCAGCTTGTATTTGCTGGCAAGCATGGCCGCCTCCCAAATATTGCCTTCATCAAGTTCGCCGTCACCCATCACCACATAAATCCAGCGATGCAGTTGATTATCCATGCGTAGCGCCAAGGCCATGCCACAGGCCTGACTCAAGCCGCAACCAAGCGGACCGCTGGTGGTTTCCATGCCCGGCAAACGGGTACGTTCAGGGTGGCCTTGCAAGCGCGAACCCAATTGGCGCAGCGTCAATAACTCCTTGCGGTCAAAGTAGCCAGCGTGAGCCATGGTAGCGTACCGCACCGGCACGCAGTGTCCATTACTGAGCAGCAACAGATCGCGTTCTTCCCAATCCGGGTTTTTTGGGTCATGCTTTAAGACATCGAAATACAGGGCTGTGAAAATATCGGCTAACCCAAGCGGGCCGGCACTGTGACCGCTGCCGGCATGCTCTAGCATACGGATAATATCCTCGCGAATATCATTGGCGATCGTCTCTAGCCTCTCCAAAGGTAATTTCTGCGCCATCTTGCTAGTGATTATAGCAAAGTTCGTTACCGGCCGCGACGACCTGAATTTCTTCAACGAACTGAATCCTCCTGACTCTTGCAGGTTAGTTCTGGAGTACTCTTTTTTGGTGGTGTCAGAGAACTACTTCCGCACCACTAAAAAAGAGTGGTCTGTAGAATGGTAGTCCATAAGCGATCATGTAGCTCAACTGGATAAGTTCCCAAAATTTGATTCTTTATAATAATATGTTATATAATGCACAGATTATGGCCCTGCCAGAAACTTCACACCAACCTCGTTTAACTGATCCAGCTGAGCTTTTTGAGCCAGAATACTGGCAAACGAGCACCGACGGTCCTATGCCGGACAAGCAAACCAGCAAGTGGTCTACACCTAGTTTGGCTTTTCATAAAGCAGCCCTGGTACTTTTTAATAAGCATGTCGGTCTCGCATTGAATATTCCGTCATTTAGTAATGAGCCTGAACCAGTCCATCAAGAAGTTCCCAGCGGGAGGCCCGTTCGCATCGATAAATTGCCCCTCGGCACACTGGTTATATACGATACAGAACGCTTAGTTCAAAATGACCGCATTTCTAAACGGTATCCAGAGCAAGTAGTGGATACCAGTATGAGGACACACTCCCTCAATCGAGTGAATAATTTAGGGAGTGATTTTGTCAGTAATCAGTCAGCCCGGCTAAAACAGCCCAAGGGATCAAAAATATGGGTACCGAGTAGTCTGGTAATCATTCCCAATGATAAGCCCGGTAAGGACTACCGGGAATATGTGCGCGAAGGTGGGATCGCTATGGTGCTACCCGGCAAAAAAAATCAGCCGGGACTATTCAGGCCTGACTATCTTTACCATGAAGCGGAGCGCGAAGATGAAGTCGGATCACCTTATTGGCAGCCAGTTAGCTTGCCAGTAAACCCTATTATTGAACATACCAATTGGGTGCCCCCGACGCGTCGTCGCTGGTTTGATCGGAATTCTTCCACTGAACTGCTTCCCCAACGCCTACGCGGAGCGTGGCTATATCAGGATAGCGCCGTAGAGCTGGCAAGGGCCGAGGTCCCGGCTCCTACCGGATTTGGTACTGAGCTATTAGTAGCCCTGGCACGTACTGGCCCGGCATTTGACCCTACAATTTCTCAAGAGTAGCTTTTTTGAGCTATAGCCTTCATACGCTGGTACGCATCGGCCGGATCAGCCGATTTTTGGATGAAGCCGCCTACATTCAAAACGTTCACGCCGCCTTCAAGTAAGGCCAAAGCATTTTGATCGTTAATTCCGCCGTCCCAGGCAATTTCGACTTCTGGATGGTGTTCGTGCACCTGGCGGACTTTGTCGAGCAGGCCGAGATCGGTCTGGCCGCCGTGGTAGCCTAATTTACCGCTGAACACTAGTACGTGGTCGAAGCTGTGCATGATTTGAAAGGCATGTTCCACTGGCGTGTCGGCCAAAATAGCTAGGCCGGCCTTAATGCCATGCTCGTGCAACCGGGCCGCAAAATCCATGTGATGGACATCAGCCTCGTTATGAATCACTACTAAATGCGGCTTGAGCTTGATGAGCTGCTCAAGGTGTTCCATTGGCCGCTGATACATCAAGTGAATATCGGCGGTCAGTTCCGGCGGCCACCAAATCTGTTCTAGGCCCGGTGAGACAGTCGGTGCAAACTCACCGTCCATTAGATCAATGTGGATGCGCTTAGCAAAAGGTACCAAGCGTTCCATTTGGGTCCGGTATTCATGCGGATCATACGCCGTAACGGTCGGGCAAATGCTAGCCGTCATAGTTATCCGCCGAGGCTATCAAGTTGCTGGATACGCCGATCAGCACCGGCATCGGCTTCATAGGCAGTTGATAGCCATGTGGCCATCACCGAGCCGGCTTCTTCCAGTGACAGATAATTGGCGGAAAGACAAAGCACATTGCTGTTTTCGGCGGTGCGCGCAGCGCGGGCAGCGCTGGCATTCCAGCATAAACTGGCTCGAATCCCCTTAAAGCGATTTGCCGCCATGCACATGCCTTGGCCGCTGCCGGAAATCAAAATACCTCGAACAGTGGGATCAGTAGCGGCATCGGTCTGCAATTGGGCAACGACTTTAGTGGCGTACTCCGTGTAGTCGTCGTTTGGATCAAACGTAGTGCTTCCCTGATCCACTACTTGATGCCCAGCCTGCTGCAAAGCTTGGGCCAGCTTATCTTTATACTCCACACCGCTGTGATCGGCACCAATAATGATTCTCATGCTGAGTTACCGTCCAATTGTTTAATACGCCGTTCATGTCTGGCTGCGCCGCTAAAGGGCGTTTCCAGCCAGACGGTAATGGCCGCTTGCATTTCTTCTAGATTCAAAAAGCGACCGGATAAGCTCAACACATTGGAATCATTGTGCTGCCGTGAAAGTTTCACGATTTCATAGGGGTCATTGCTGATGTGGCCTTCGGCGTCAACAGCAGCTTTGGCAATAGCCGGGCCGTAGTAGAGCGCACAACGGACGCCTTTAATGCGATTGGCAGCCATTGCTTCGCCCTGTCCGCTGCCACCCATAATAATGCCTCGCTGATACTCGCCGCTGGCCACAGCCTGAGCGGCTGGGAACATAAATTCCGGATAATCGTCGTCGGGATTGAACTGCCGCGGCCCAAAATCCATACAGCTGTGCCCGGCGGCTTCCAGCCAGGTCTTTAGAGCCTGTAACGCTTCGTAACCGGCATGATCGGTGGTCAGCGCGATTTTCATGAGCCTCCCTGGCTAATCGTGATGCTTGGAATGGTCTTCTTTAGTATGCAACAAGCGGCCAGTATCGGCAACGACTTCGACTAAACGATTGCTGTAGCCCCACTCATTGTCATACCAGGCCACAACTTTCAGCATATTGTCACCGACGACGGCTGTCAATTTTAGATCGACAATTGCTGAATGACTATTGCCGATGTAATCGCTGCTGACCAATTCTTCCTCGGTTACTGCCAAAATTCCCTGGTAATACGGTTCTTTAGCGGCTTTTTTAAAGGCTTCGTTGACCGCTTCGACGGTAACTTTGTGTTTTGTGATGATCACAAAATCGCTCAGTGATACAACTGGCGTGGGCACGCGCACACTCATACCACCAAAGATGCCCTTGAGGGCCGGCAGCGCCAAGCCAGCGGCAAGGCTAGCTCCAGTGGTGGTCGGCACTATGTTCTCGGCAGCATTACGCATTTCGCGCTTATCTTTAGCGGCCGGACCGTCCTGCAAAGCCTGCGAAGCAGTGTAGCTATGGATGGTAGTCAACATGGCTTTATCAAAACCAAAACCCGC
>CAYZSM010000074.1:0-4217 GCA_964481105.1 uncultured Candidatus Saccharibacteria bacterium
TGCCCACTCGGACCTTGCCGTTCTTGCTTACTTTAACGCGGTCTTTGGTACCGCTATGTGTCTTGAGTTTGGGCATGTGCTTCTCCTTCTTGGGGTGCTGATTCTTGGGGTGCTGGTTTTTTGCCACTGTGACGAATAACAAAACTGAGTTGTTTGCCGGCCAGCTGCGGCTGTTGGTCGACTACTATTGTATCACCGAAATCTTCGATAACCTTGCTGGCGATCTTGAAACCGATCTCTTTGTGAGCCTGCTCCCGACCGCGGTAAAACAGCGTGATTTTGACCTTGTGCCCGGCCTCCAGGAACTTCGTGACCTTGCCCATCTTGATGGCCAGGTCGTGCGCACCGATCTTTAGGCCGAAGCGCATTTGCTTCATTTCCAGCGTTTTGGCAGTTTTGCGGTTTTTTTGCAGCTGCTTAGTGCGCTGATAGTTGAATTTACCCCAGTCAACAATCTTGCAGACCGGCGGGTCGGCATCCGGGGAGATTTCTACCAAATCCAGATCACGTTCCTGAGCCAGCTGCAGCGCTTCCTGTCTAGTTAAAACGCCGAGCTGCTTACCATCTTCATCGATGACACGCATCTGGGATGCCCGAATCTGTTCATTCAGGCGGGTGTATTTGGCGATAGGTCGATCTCCTTACTTGTTGACTTCAACGTACCAGGCATTTTAACAGATGACTCACCAGAGGTCAACACGCTTCACATTTTGCAGGCTTCAGCTGAAGCGTTCCTCCAGCGCTTTCAAGAATTCGGCCTCCGTTTGCTCCACAACCACCACCGGTTTCTCCCCGTTTGGAGTGTTTTGACCGCTGGTCGACACTGCCGGAATCGCCGCAGCTGTTTGCTCGTCCTGCAGCCGTTGCACAATGGCTGCGCGGATATAATTACTGCGGCTACAATATTGTATTTTGCTGGCCAGGTCGAGCTTGGCGAGCAGTTCGGCTGATATATACATGCTGATCTTGCACTCGAGTGTTTTGTCGCTAGACATGGTGGTATACCTTTGTGAGTAATGTATGGAGGATGTATGGACAATGGCTAGACGATGTATGGAGGAAGTATGGAGGATGTGCATACATTGGGTGGATGCTTCCTGGAAAGGTATACCGACTTTGAAAGGTGTGCCGGTAAACGAAAGAAGGGCTGGTTTTCATGAGAGGGCTTTCATGACTGGTCGGCGGCGGCTGAAATTTATGGCTTCTGAGAGGTGGTGGAGCTGAATTGTCGGGGAGTTTGCGAGGTCGGCGATGGTGCGGGCAACTTTGATGGTTCGCATGTAGACGCGGGCGGAGAAGTGCGTTTCGCGGGCGGCTTCGTTGAGCATGCGCAGGGCGTTTGGCTGTAGGCGGGCCAGGGTTTTGACGTCGCTGTTGGTCATATCGGCGTTGAGCTTGCTGGGATTATTAAAACGGCGGGCTTGCAAGCGGCGGCTGGCGGCGATACGGTACTGAGGTGAAGATTTGGCAGGAGAGCCGGGCGGCTCGAAAGCAACCAGTAATTTGGCGTGTTCTACTTCGCCGACGTAACAGTATAAGTCGATGCGGTCGAGGATCGGGCCGGATAGGCGGCTTTGATAGTGATCGACTTGGTATTGGTGGCAGCGACAGTGGCCGGCACTGCCGTAATAGCCACAGGGACAGGGGTTGGCGGTGGCCACTAGGATGAAATTGGCGGGAAAGTCGACCGTTTCGGTGATTCGGACGATGCTGATGCCGCGGTCTTCGAGCGGTTGGCGCAGGGCTTCGATGGTTGGGGGATTGAACTCCGGGAGTTCGTCCAAAAATAGCACGCCGCGGTGGGCGAGACTGATTTCGCCGGGCCGCAAGTGGCTGCCGCCACCGATCATGGCAGCGTGGCTGGCGGTGTGGTGGGGTGAGCGAAAGGGGCGAGTGGTGATGATTTTTTCGTAGTTTCGGCTTGCTAGGCTGTGCAGCTGGGTGACCTCGAGAACTTCTTCGTGATTGAGCGGCGGCAGCAGGCTGGCGAGGGCTTTGGCCAGCATGCTTTTGCCGGTTCCGGGCGGGCCGCTCAGGAGCACATTGTGGCCGCCGGCAGCGGCGATTTCGAGGGCGCGTTTGGCGAACGGCTGACCGACGACTTCATTTAACTGATCAAGCTCAGGTTCGGTGACCGCTATCGGTGTGTATTGGCCGGGACCGGTGTGGATTGGTTCAATGAGCTGGTTGCCGGCCAGATAGCTGTAGAGCTGGAACAGATTGGTGAGTGGTACCAAGGTCACGCCGGGCACCAGGCGGGCCTGTTCCAGATTGACTGCCGGTATATAGAAGGTAGTTATACCTCGGGAGCGGCCGGCCATTAGTTTACCGATAATGCCACGGACTGCCCGAATACTGCCGTCGAGGCTGAGCTCACCAATAAAAGCTGTTTTTCGGAAGCCGCCGGGTATTTGGCCGCTGGCCAGCAGAATAGCGACGGCAATGGCCATATCGAAGCCGCTGTCACCTTTGGGAATGTCGGCCGGAGCTAAATTAACAGTGATGCGTTTGCGCGGTAGCACTATATGGCTAGTTGCGAAGGCGCCCCTGATACGCTCTTTGGATTCACCGACGGATCGATTGGCCGAGCCGACAATCACGATTGTCGGCAGATTGTTTGACAAGTGGCATTCAATATCGACAATCATGCCGCTTGAGCCGGATAGGATGATACTTTGAACTTGAGCCGCCATAACGGCAAATTAAAACACCCTGTCATTTGTGGGACAAGGTGTTTTAAGAATTATTTAAGTTTTTGTTTGACTATTGGTTGTGTTTGAAGTGTTTATTCTTGGTGGAACAACGACTTGCGAGAAATCGTTGTTCCAATCGGTCGTTTTTATTTTTGAGCACTTAATTTGTTCAAGTGCTATACGTATCTTATAGAATAGCGAAATAGTCGTCAATAACATTATGCATTTGCTTACTCGAAACCTGTGTATAACTTTTTAGCGTAGCCCGATCAAAGCATAAGTGGGTTGACAATTTTAGGTCGCTATGCTACATTAAATGGGTAAGTCAAAAACAAAAACGTTCGAAAACTAAACCAGAATGAAGCCCTTGCGGGGGCGGACTTACAACCTCTCTTTAACGCTCTATTTGGCCCTCAAGGCCAGTAGAGCGGTCAGTCAGCTGTGGGCGATAAGCGCTTCAATAGTCTAATTTATATAAGCGGATTTATCGCCCCAGCGCCATTTTTATCACTATGAAAATAGCAATTCGCTCGCCAGCACTGTCATGTACCATCTTATTAGTGTTAGACGGGCTGGTATTTGGGATGGTCAATCCGCGGACAGCGCCCGGCGTGCTCCTGGGAGCCGGTTTCTTACTGTTGGTAGCGACCAGCTACTGTTTGCTGCGGGGACTACTAGCTGTGCCGGGACTATACGGTATGCCTATCCATCATAAGCAGCGTTTACTTCGGACGTTGACGGTGTTAAGTGGCTCATTACTAGCTTTACAGTCCATTGGTCAGCTGAGTCCGCGCGATGTGGTGGTTTTATCACTGGTAACCGTGCTGTTTTACGTGTATGTCTCGTACGCCAAAGCTGTATAATAGTACTTATGAATCCTACATCAAACGAGGGCATGCAGCTGCCGCCCCCGATTATGGAGCAACCGGTCGTAGGAGGGAATTCAGCCGAGCAGCCGGCTAGTGCTCCGGAGCAGGCTCCAGCGGGCGGTGAACAGGCGCCAGTCTCGGCCATCCAGCCGACCATTGCTGTGCCGACTGTTCCATTGCCAACCATATCGGCTACCGATGATCCAGCCAGTACCGGCGGCCTGGCAACGAGGACTTTAGGCGCTGTTGGCGGTGCCTTAGACGATAAAGACTTGATTGAGAAGGAGTGGGTTAACAAGGCTAAACAGATTGTGGCTCTCAATCGAGACGACCCTTATAAGCAAGCTGAGGAGTTAACGGTGTTCAGGGCGGATTATATGAAGAAGCATTACGACAAGAACATAAAGCTAAGCAAGTAGCGGGGACATGACAGCGCTTCTTTTCGTTTTAGTAATCATTTTTATAATGGGGCTGATTGCCGGCCCGATTGTCTTCTTGCAGGCCCGCAAAATCTTCCGCACACGCCGGCCAGGTCTACGCGAGCTTCGCAAGCTTCACGCCTGGGGAGTCGCGCACTTCACCTACGTGGACGATCCGCCCAATACCCAGGTCCTCGAGACACCGATGCGCATGATCCGGAGGCTCCAGGTTCCCA
>CAYZSM010000075.1:0-4174 GCA_964481105.1 uncultured Candidatus Saccharibacteria bacterium
TTACGCTTCATGGCATCGACGACGAAATCCGGCAAGCCCTCATTGACCAGCATGGCGGAGTGGCCAAGGAAGAAGTTGTTGCCGCTAAAAGCCGACAGCTGCATAGTGTCTTTGAACAAGCACGGTCCGGCTGCCAGGCCGGCCTTGGCAAAAGCTTTCAGTCGTGGATAATCCTCAGTCATGGCACCGTAAATATTATAAAAATCCAGGTCGGCGGCCTGAGCGATCATGTAAAACTGATTGGAAATAGCAAAGTTAATGTAGCGCCAGGTATTGGTGAACAGCTTGGCCAGCTCGGCTTCGATCGGCTTGGTAACAATGACTTTGTCGGTCAGCACTTTAAAGACGGCGCTGGCCTGCTTGGTCGCCTCCGGCGTGCAACCGGCCACAATTTGCGGCAGCTCGTAGAGTTCGGTCAAAGCGTGTCCTTCAACAATTCGCTCCGGGCAAAAAGCCACCAACGTTTTTTTGCCGCGCTTTTGCAAGTAGCGCTGAACTTTGTCGGTCACCCCGGGATACAAGGTGCTGCGCATAATCAGCAGCTGGTCGTCGCGGAGCTGATCCTCAATTTCCTTAATGGCGTTAATAATATCGTGAACCCGCGGGTTCAAATGTTCATCAACCGGCGTGCCGATAACCGTCACCACCACATCAGACTTATTGATAACCGTTACATCGTTAGTCGCCCGCAGCTTTTTATTTTTGAGCACGCGCTTCAGCACCGGCTCGGCGCCATTTTCCTTAAAGGGCACCACACCGTCATTAACTTTGGCGATCACCGCTTCGTTAATGTCATACAACGCTACACTTTTACCCTTATCCGCCAGTGCCATGCCAAACGGCAGCCCGACGTGCCCACATCCGCCAACTATGCAAATATCAAAGTGCTGTGACACTCGTTTTCGTCCTTTCCCGATTAGGTAACCAGTTCCACCTATTTTAACATGCGACCCACGGAGCGTATAGGTTGCTCCGGGCGGCGTTTAGGCAACAACCGGCACTTCGTCGACAGGATAGCGAACTTTGCTCAGACGCTTTTTGTGACTCAGTGCCGGCTTTTCAATTAAGAACCAGGAGGCCACACCAAAAGGTATGGCTAGCACAAATGACAAAACGGCGAACTTGTGAGGATTATGGATGTGCAGATAGGTACTCAAGATGGCTTGTTGCACCGGGTAACCAAAAATGTAAATACCGTATGAATAGTCGCCGTGGCGGGCAAAGTTTTTTAGGTGCTTGGTTGGTAATAAGCCCAGATACAAAATGATATACGGCAAGACCAGCAAACCAACGTACGGTTCCAGCGGCGTGAAGCGCAGCGGCAAATATATGACCACTCCGGCCAGAGCCAGCTTCCAGGAATATGGAATTTTTGCCCGATGCAGGTAGAACAATACGCCGGCCGCAAAGAAGCCGCCGAAGCGAATTATCCAGGCCGGTACCAGATCATAGAACGTAATAGCGGGAATTAATTTGAACAGACTGGAAGCCACTAAAACAATCAGCAGCAAGACGGCAAAGTCGGTGATCATCCGCCTTTTTCTTCTGAAAAGACCGCCGTAAGCAAATATCGCCAGCATGATATAGGCCAGCATTTCGTACTTAAGTGTCCATAGTGAGGCGTTGACGATAAACGGTTGAGCGCTGCCAAACGCCACGCCTGGCAAAGGCGACGGCGCATAGGATAGCAGTGAAAGATTACTAAAGTAATTGAGCGTTCCGGGGCTTCGCAAATAATCAATCAGACTCAGATGCGTAAAGATCGGACCCAATATGAAGACCGACAACAAGGTCACGACGATTAATCCAGGAAAAATCCGTAACAGTCGTTTGCCCAGAAAGGCCGTTGCCCGAGGATGACTTTCCCAACTGCGGGCCACCAAAAAACCGCTTATGATAAAGAAAATGAATACTCCAAAACCGCCGATCACTACGCCGCCAGCCACCAACGGCTCTTTGAAGCCCAGTAATAAATAAGCGTGGGAAAGTATCACCAAGCTGGCGCCAACAAAACGCATGAAGTCGAAATTGTTAGAGAAAAAATCGCTTGACGCCTGCCCAAAAGTCACTAACCCCATCCACTGATTTTATAACTTATGGTCAAGGCATGCTAGTCAACCCTTGGTGAAGTGCTAGAATAATGGGTACATTCCCATGCTTTTAACGCTTCTTTTTTTCTGTTTCGTGCAGATTTCGCTGCTCATTCCGGGCTATGTAGTCGTCAAGCGCAGCGGCCTGCTGGCCAAACATCCCGGTCTTGAGTTATCGCTCGGCTACCTGGTGACCATTGTCTTTTTGGGATTACTAGCCGCGGCGGATTATGCTTTTGGGATCAATCTGTTGGCCTCTCGGATACTTTGCTGGATCGCTCTAATTGCTGGGGGCGCCGGGTTCGTGTACTGGCGCTACTACCGCGAACTTTGGAAATTGCGTTTTCCGCTGATTTGCCTGGTGCTGATGTCGCTGTTTTCAATGGCTTTTGTCGGCCTGACGTTCCACGCCAAGTACGCAGTTGTGCCCGATCCGCAGCCGCAAGCTGGCCGCAACTATCACGTGCTGAACGTCAAAGTCTTAAATATCGCTCAAACCCAGGCCAATGACAACTATGTGCCGTACCGCCAGGCGCAGTTCATACTTAATCGCTCTGACCCAGCCAAGGATTCCTTCATAGGCGAGTGGGGGGTGACGTTTTTCCAGCGAACGCCGCTGATGGGAGCGGTTACGGCCAGCTATCTCAATATGCTCCATGAAAAGCCGCCAATCGCCTACACCTGGAGCGTCGACGGCGCCGATCCGCACCATACCTATCTGCAGTTCCAGATTATTGCCAGCGTGTTGAACGCTCTGTTTATTGTGCCGGCGTTCTTCCTGCTCGTTCGACTGTTTAACAAAAAAACGGCGCTTATCACCAGCTTGTTCCTGGTGCCCAGCCAGTTCTTTCTGTATAACGCGGTGTTCAGCTGGCCGAAGTCGCTGGTAGCGTTTTTTGTGCTGCTCAGCTGGTTGCTGCTGCTGGAAAACCGGCTGCGCTACACGATTCTGGCTGGCATTGCCGGCGGCGTAGCCTATCTCACTCACGATTTGGCATTGCTTTATTTGGGCGCCAGTCTGCTGTTCCTGCTGTGGAACCGGCGCTTTCGTGACAGCTTAATCGTGCTGACCGGTTGGCTGGTCTTTGCGTTGCCGTGGTTGCTGGTTTCGGCAGTGCGTTATCATAAACCGAGCAGTTTTATTCTCTATCCGCTATCTATTAAAGACATTCCCCAGCCCGAGCAAAAACCACAAATTATCCACCAGTTTTTCCATACTTCGCCGCTGCGGCTGGCCTTCATTCGCCTGGAAAACCTCACGTACTTGCTGAGCCCGTTCCAGCTGTTCACTTCGGAGGGCGGACAAGACATTGGTCGCCGAGCCTGGGCCCTGGGATTGTTTTCTATCCCCGGCTCGGTTGGCATCGGACTGGTGATTGCAACCGTTATGGGAACTATTAAACGGCTGCAGGGTATCGGTTTTTGGATATTGGCCCTGACGCCGGTGCTGCTGGAAACGGTGGTGATCGGCTGGCCAAAAGGCCTGGGCGCCCTGCACTTTGCCGAAGCCGTGGTAGTACTGTTCAGCGGCCTAGGCATTGCTTACCTGCTAAAGCTACGGAATAAAATCTGGTTGCTACTGGCCTACGCCGTCAACTGTGTGCAGCTGGTTTTCTATGTAACCTACAGCTTCAAATTTAACACCGGCTTTTGGCTGAGCAACATTCACGATATGCTCCGGCTGCTGGTAATGCTGGCCATTGTCGGTTTGTGTGGCTGGCTGATCCACCGGGCGGGACGAGGCCGCAAAATCTGGATCGCGGCCAGCTAAGCGCAGCGCTTTACATACCTGTTACGGTTATATATAATAAAAACTGTTATTGCCTCAAACAAAAACACATGAAGAAAGCTCCCTATACTGCCAAACGCAGTCCTCAAAAATCCCCGAAAAAACCGTTGCTGATCGTGGGAGCATGTATCCTGATAGTCGCCATCATCGGACTACTGGAAGTTACCAACACCACTCACTTATTCCATCAGGGCAAGGCCGAGTCTGGCAGCATTACCAAAGCCAGCCCCAACAACGCGCCCGACAAAGTCGGCACCACTAAAATAAGCCGGCCGGCAACCAAATCGACTACAGC
>CAYZSM010000076.1:0-4159 GCA_964481105.1 uncultured Candidatus Saccharibacteria bacterium
AACCCCTAGTATAGGGCGCTAAATACGTAGCCGGCAGTAAGAAACCTTACTGAGGCCGCGAAGGCAACCGCGATACCACTCTCGCCACCGCACGAGCAGGCAAACCTGGACCTACCAGATCCAGTACGTATATATCGCCTGCGGCCCGTTTTTCACGATCAACTAAAATGTTGCCGAAATTAGCTTTGCCGTAAGTACCGTGTAAATCTTGGGCTCCAAGTCGTAAAGTTGAAAATCCCAGAGCAGCAAGGACGCGGCGCCGGGCAATTTCCGACTGTTCCAGCAGCCCGTCGGATATATCCAGAATACCTCGTTTGCGCTCCTCACTTGCCAGTTTTTCAATAGTCACAAACGTTGCCGGTACCCGCTCTTGCAGCAAGGCCGCTCCACCGGCAAACGCAAGCGTACCGTATTGGATTGGCGCTCGCACACCGTGCTCTGGGCGGCGAGCAAGACGTTGGCCAATTCGATTCATAAATTTCGCCTCAAGTGCTAAATAAGGCGAAAAGTCGTTGGGTTTTGGCTCGCTATGACCATGAATCGTGCGCGGACTGACAATCTTTACACAGGTATCTGCATGTCCAGGCAGGCCATATACATGGCCCCAATCACCCCTGCCAATCCATTCAAATGTTCCGTGAGCCGGCTGGGCGCCATCAGCAAACTTGGGCACCATTTTCTGGAAACTGGCAATAACCTCCGGATTTTCTTCTGCTAATCGTTCACCATGGGTTGTCCAGCGCGGCTTTGGCGCCGGATAGGAATTGGAAAACCGCGGTAGCGGTTGGGAAATGTGGGTCATACAGTAGCGTAAATTATCTGTGATAATAACATGTTTATCTAGGTGCAGGCGTTCTGAGCGGCTCGCAGTGCCGGCGAGGGCCTAAGGTGTTGGTTCAGCCAGAAAATCGAAGCCTTTTGGTAGGAATCGGGGAAGGCATGGCCGACGCCAGCCATTGGCAACAGTGTAATATCGGGTACGCAGCGTTTAGCGCGAGGATCATATGTTGTAACGGTGCGGTCTTTGGCAACTTGCCAATATTTTAACCCCTGGGAAAGCGGCACCAGCTGATCGGCGGTGCCCTGCAACATTAGGGTTGGGGCGGCTTTTACTGAGCTGGTTTGGACTCGGTAATACGGCGAAGCCTGTTGTCGTTCTTGCCAGGAGACACCCTGTGAAGCCCAATAAGCATTGGTAAAAATGCTGAATTCGTCATCCAGCTTGGTCGGCCCGGCAAAGGCGACGGCGGCATCAACCTCGCCGCGAGCAGCTAGTGCCTCGCATAACCATGCTCCAGTTGATTCGCCAACACAAGCAACTTTTCTAGTTCTCCGGGCTTTTTGAACGGCAATTTCGGCGTTTCGGATCCAGCCGTTTAAGTGGATCTGACCAGCCGGCTTAGGATAATAGTTACCGGCCCGGGCGTCATATCCATTGTCCTTCAAGCGCTTGACAACCGGTTGAACTGAGTCTGGATTGCCACCCTCGCCGACAAGTAATGGACCGCCGGGAACAACGACCACCAAAGGATTGGGATTTGCTTGGGCTGGACTGGTTTCAACGAAACCGCCGAGTAGTGCGCTACCGGCGAGCGTTGCCACGGCGGCTCGACCATAGCGGCTCAGAAAATTTGCAGACGAGGGGTAGCGGTGGTTCATAGATTGTTCCTAAATGCCCACCGCGATTGGAAAACTATAAGCTCATTGTACCACAAATAATACTCAATGTCTATGTTAGGATATAAAATTTCACAGTTGTGTTCTGAGTGGGGCTCTGCTACACTGACGATGCTAGAAAAGCTGCGAATAACTTATTGTTAGGTTCTAGAGTTTAGTTAAATTAATAAGATACGTACGTGTTTCAGAGGCGCAGCTAACTGGTTTGCCATGTTACCTCTAACAGTGCAGGAGAGTGCAAATATGGCAACCAAACTATTTATCGGTTCACTGGCGTGGGCTACTAATGATGACAGTCTGAAGGATTTCTTCTCTCAGGCCGGCACCGTTGTGTCGGCAAGTGTCATCATGGACCGCGAGACCAACCGCTCCAAGGGCTTTGGTTTCGTGGAAATGTCCAGCGACGAAGAAGCCAAAGCAGCTGTTGAGCAGCTGAACGGCAAAGACCTCGACGGTCGGGCTATCGTAGTATCCGAAGCTCGTCCCCGCGAAGAGCGACCTCGTGGCGGTGGCGGTGGTGGCGGCTACGGCGGTGGTGGCGGCGGCGATCGCCAACGCTACTAGTACTAGTGGTCAGATAATACGAAACTTGACCGCTCCCGAAGGCCTCGTTAGGCTAAGGGAGTGGCAACATTCGACGGCGCGAAACAGCTCATTAACCGGACCCTGAAACTGTCTTTCAGGCCGGATAAAGAACTGACACCTGATGACGTCCGCGCCGCGCGTGACTATATTTCCCAGTATTGGACCAAAGTCGAGCGTTTCCATCCCAAGGATGATGAAAGCCTGCTTGGCTTGCCCAAGCCGTACCTGGTGCCTTCATACACCGTAAAAACTGGCTTTGACTACAACGAACTGTACTATTGGGACAGTTATTTCATGGTGCAGGGCATGCTCGACAAGGAGCACCAGGAATTGGTGACCGGCATTTTAGAAAACCTGATGGCTCTGTTTCAGCGCTTCAAGGTCATTCCGAATGCCTCCCGCACCTACTTAACTGGCCGCTCACAACCGCCGTTCCTGACGACGTTTATTTTTGATGTGTACCAAGCTTATACGCCGGGCGAAGCCTGGCTCAAAGAAGCTATGGCTTTGGCCGAGCAGGAGTATCACACCGTCTGGATGGGCGTCAAAAAGCCGAATGAACGCCAGGTATATAACGGCTTGAGCCGCTACTATGACATCAATTATTTGCATGATTTAGCTGAGGCGGAAAGCGGTTGGGACATGACACCGCGCTTTGAACGGCGGGCGCTGAATTTCCTGCCAGTCGATTTGAACGCGCTGCTTTACAAATACGAAACGGATTTTGCCCGCACAGCTCGGCTGTTTGACGACAAGCGTGCCGCTGCCAAGTGGGACGCCGCGGCCGCCTTGCGTAAAACCACCATGAATAAGTTGATGTGGGACCGTATTCGCGGGCTGTACTATGATTTCAACTATGTCAAAGAAAAACGTACCACTACCAGTAGTCTGGCCGCTTATTTCCCGATGTGGGCCGGTATGGTCGACGAAAAACAGGCGGCCAGCATGGTGAAGGCGCTGCGCCGCTTTGAGCATAAGGGCGGTCTGGCTACCACCGACGCCTTGCCGCTTGGCCAATTCGTGATTGGCAGCATGCCAACTCAGAGGGATTACCAGAATGGCTGGGCGCCGCTGCAGTTTATTGTCATTAAGGCTTTGGAGCGCTACGGGTATCATCAAGATGCCCGGCGAATCGCCATGAAGTGGCTGAAGGCCAACTTACAGTGGTACAACGATCATCACGTTTTTTTGGAGAAATATAATGTTGTTTCCCCGGAAAAGCCGCCGCTAAAAGGGTTGTATCCTTCCCAAACCGGCTTCGGCTGGACCAATGCCGTGTTTGAGCGTTTTTGCCAGGATTATGTCGATCGACCCCAGTAATTTGACCAGATATGCTATAATGTAGGCATGTTACGTTTTACTGAGACCAGCCGGATGATGATGCCTATGCCCATGTTTAGCCCTAGGCCGGCTTCGTAAATTTCAAAAAATTAGACAGCACGATCGGCCCTAGGGCCGATTTTCATATCCGTGCTGTCCCTTAACTTAATTAACGAAAACAAGGAGTTTATACATGTCAGTCCAACCTAAAGAATTAATTTCAGCCCCTCCCATTGATAATATTGAAAGCAATTTCGAGGCCGCTCGGCACCTAACTGAATATGGCCATGTAGCACTAACGGGAGCCTATCCGCCGGAGTTAGCGGCAGCCGTAGCCGAGCAACCAAGCTTAGATCGCATATTCCGTCGGTGGCACACTGTGGCAAAAGGCGTTGAAACAGCCCATCAGGCCAATTTACAGCTCACCGCAACCAGTCGGACACCCTTAGATAATTTGCGAGAAGAAGTTTTACAGCGCGTGGAAGAACTTGGCTTTACTCCGCCCGATGGCCATAAAAGACATGCCTATGACCGGCTGATAGCTATTGAAGGCAATACCACACGTCCACGTCACGAA
>CAYZSM010000077.1:0-4152 GCA_964481105.1 uncultured Candidatus Saccharibacteria bacterium
GCTGAAGGCGTGGCCTGCTCCTTTTTGCTCACAGCCGGCAGCCTCCCGGCCGCCAAGGCGGCCGGCAAAGTCCGCACCGAAGGCAAAAACTACGTCATGCAAGCCGACGACGTCGTCGAATTCCGGTTTAACGTTTCCAAATAGCTCTCGTTCGTCCAGGCTTGTCCCGACTTTGACATGCCCCCGCCGCACAGCGTCAAACGGCCTTGGGCTCAGTTTCACCACTGCCCGGGGGGTGGATGAACGGCGGCCGAATCCGATTAAAGCGCCGGCCGCGCAGCACGCTGGGCAATTTAGCATAGGCAATTTTCAAAGGATTTGCATCAAAGCCCTGGCGAGCGGCAGCTGCAATGCGACTGCCATAAATTTCCCGAATACCGGCGTTATACATCTCCTCCTCCAGCTGTGAGCGGGAATAACTGGGTTCAGGATCAAGCTCGGGATCGGGCTGCAGCGCAGGCAGCACGGTCGGCTGCTGGACCGGCAGCGGCGGTACCGGCAAAGACGATGCCGCCAACGGCGGTAGCAGCGGCGTACTGGGCATGCTGGGCGCGCTGGTGTCGTTGCTGGTATCATCGACCACATCAAGCGGCAGCGGACCGGCTTGTTGCTGATATTGGTTCAGTAGACTTTGGGCGAACAAATAATCGGATAGTTCCGGGCTGGGTTTGACGGGTTCGGGCTGAATGACGGCTGGCGAGGCGCCTTGAACTTTCAGGTGAGCGTGCAATTCCTGCTGGTGCTGATGCTGAGCCATCAGATAAGCCTGCAGCTGCTGGTTGATTTTTTCGAGGTGTTGGTTTTGGCCTTCCTGGTGACTATGCTGCTTCTTTTTACCGTCGGCCATGGAGTGCTGCACATGAGTAATCAGTTTGCGCAGCCGCTTTTGATCATAGCTGCGAAACCGCATATTTTTGTCACCGCCGCTGGTAATGTTGATATTCGCGCCAAACAGCCGGTGACTGTAATCAATCTCGTTAATCATGTCGAAGCGCACATCCTCAACAGTCAGGAAATTCAGCGGTTTTTTATCCACTAGCAGCACTCGGACGTCAGTCGCCACCAGCAGCGCAAATCCGCCCTCGTACAAACCATTCACACACTCAAAAATTTGTTCGTCGGGAAGTAAAATATGAGGCAGTTCCCGAACTTCTTTTTTGCCCCAGCCGAATTGTTGAAATCCAATAGCTTTGAGCTGCTCCTGCACCGATTCCTCAGTAACCATTCGCGGCCTCCATTGCGTAGCTTCATGGTATAGCAGTCGCGCTGGCCGCATGGTGAGAATCTTCACCATCCAAACGAGACTTTTATCACACGCTTAGCTGCGTACCCTGGTTTGACATTGTAAGCCGGTTCTCTCACAATAAACCTAATGTTAGCTACGCTGAAGCAGACGGCGCAACTGGTGGACTTCTTCAGAGTACAAGGTGTAAAACAAACCTATCGTAAAGGTGACTTCATTGTTCACCCTGGCGACGCTCCGCCCGGGGTTTTCTATATTTACGAAGGCCTGGTCAAAGCCTATGACATTACCAAGTACAACGAGGAAAACTTGCTGATTATCCGCAAGCAGGACGAGATTTTTCCGCTGATTTGGGCAGTGACCGGCCAGGAGCACCACATTATTTATAAAACTCTGGCGCCGACAATCACCTGGCGCGTCAGCCGCGAAAAATTCCTGGAATTCATTAGCACCAACCCAGACGCCCTGGCACCGCTGCTGGACATGACCATGGAAATGTACCGCCTGCACGGCGAACGAATTCTCAATTTGGAATACCGCACCGTGCGCGAACGGATTATTTCCTTCCTGCTAACCATGAGCCAGCGCTTCGGCAAATCCACCCCCGAAGGTTTATTGATTGAGGTCCCGCTGCGCCATCAGGATATTGCCAGCTCCATTAACGCCACCCGCGAAACCACCAGCCGCGAACTGGCCGCTTTGGAGCGCAAAGGCCTGCTGGACAACAAACAATCCTACACGTTACTCAAAGACATTGAGGCGCTCAGCCGCCACCTCAGCTGAATTGTCTTCCGGCGAATCGGTCCACTCAGCCACGGCCTGCTCGATAATTTCCAAAACCGTTTCGTGATTGGGCACATCCTGCTGATCATAATAATGATTGGTGTTAATGTAATCGCCAATCACGTTCAGGCAGTATAGGTCGTCGGCTAGTATATGCATGCGATCGACAGCCTGCACGCCGGCAAACGGCGTGGCCACGATCAACTTTTTGAGGGCGATCGGCTTCAAAAATTCAGCAGCCAAATCCACCGGAAAACCGGTCGGCATACCGTCGGCCACCACAATAACGTTATGATCTTTTAAAAGGTCTTTACTGATCGTCCCGCCGGCACCGACCAAGTGATTCATATCATGCATCCGCGTCAGTTTTTGCTGCTCAATATAGCCGAAATATTCGCCGGTCAGCTCAGCGATCTCGCCGTCGGAATAACTGTGGTTGTAGGCCATCCGGCCGCCGGGCGTGATGCCGGCCAACGCTTCCGGTTCGCGCGGCAAGGTAATATCGGCGCTTTGCATGAGTGTCAGCACGCAGTGCAACTGCTTAGCAATTTGTGCACCAACCACCACGCCGCCGTCGCCAAGCGCCATCACGGCGCATTTTTTGTAGCGATACGTCGGCACCAATTGCGCGGCGAGCATCCGACCAGCCTGAACCCGTGAAGCGAAATACATGCTCTCATTGTACATGACGGTTACGCTTTTTTTAAGAGGTAGAACCGCTCCCGATTACCCTTCGCGCCTGGCACCGCCGAGTCGGCTTTATCGCTAATGACAAAGCGCTCCCGCGCCCAAGTCTCAAAATCCTTCAGGATATCGCGCCGCAGTTTGTCATTTTTGATCACGCCCTTATGCTTCTGTGTGGCCTGGTCTGCTTCGAACTGCGGCTTAACCATTGCCAGGATTTGTGTTTTTGCCGTACTAAGCTTGGCGACATGCGGCAAAATCTCGCGCAGGCTAATAAACGACACGTCGGCCACCACAATATCGGGTTCAGCGCTGAGCTTTTCAATGTCGCGAATGTCAGTTTGTTCATGCAGCTCGATTTTTTGATGTCCGCGCAGGGTGGGATGCAGCTGGTCGGTGCCGACTTCCACAGCAATGACTTTTGCGGCGCCGTGCTTGAGTGCATAGTCAGTAAATCCACCGGTGCTGCTGCCAACATCTAGCACAATTTTATCCCGAAAATCCAGCTTAAGCGCTTCACTTACAGATGCCAACTTTAAGGCCGCTCGACTAACATATTGCTCTTCGGCCGTAATTTCTATAGTGGCGTTTTCATTAACCAAAAAACCTGGCTTCGTTTGCTGCTGGCCATTTATAAGGACCTTCCCCAGTTTAATATAGCTTTCCGCCTGGCTTCGTGACTGCACCAAGCCCAGCTGGAAAACACGCTGATCCAATCGGCTTTTCATTTCTCTAAGTCTAACAGGTTACTGTGGGAGTATGTACGTAAACGACTGCAGGTCTTGAGGAGACATAGTCAAAACGTGTACACTAAGTGTATACATTTGATACACTTAGTGTATGAGTAAAGACAAAGTCCCCTCAAGACCTGCAGCTGTTCACAGCAGCAGCACCAAAGCCGCCGCCCAGGCAAAGCCGCGGCACCGTCATGGCCAGCCGATGCTGCGATTTAATATTTGCCTGCCGCAGGGGCTGGTTGATCTTATTGACGAGGCTGCCGCTCAAGATTACACGACTCGCAGTGACATGATCAGGACGGCAGTTCTGTGGTATTTGCGGCCGCAGGGCCGGCAGCTGGATCAAGCCGATCCAGGGGCAATTTTGAAAACATTGGAACATCGTCAGGCTCTGAAAGGCCTCAAAGACATGGTTCAAGACCTCGACATAGACGACTAGTCTTTGACGCGTTCGCGGTAGGCGCCGGTGGTGGTATCGACGGATATTAGGTCGCCCTGCTTTATAAAAGCCGGCACACGGATGGTCAGGCCGGTTTCGAGAGTGGCGTCTTTGGTGATTGAGGAGCTGGTATCGCCTTTGACGGCGTCTTCGGTGTACGTGACTTTTAGGGGCACGTTTTTAGCCAGTTCGACATTGATCGGTTGGCCGTTAAAGAATTGCAGCTGGACGTTGTCGCCTTCTTTGAGATAGCCGGCACCGTCACC
>CAYZSM010000078.1:0-4126 GCA_964481105.1 uncultured Candidatus Saccharibacteria bacterium
AGCTCACCAATGAATGCGGCTTTGACTTCTTGGTTCTTTTTCTTGAGGAACGAGTGACCGGTACGCCACATGAAGGGTTCGCCGCCAGCCCGCTCGATGGTTTCCGGCACGACTTTGGAGCACAGCGTGTTGTACATAATTTTTGCGCCGGGATGATCGCGCAATACATCGATAGCGAACAGTGCCAGCAGCACGTCATTCCAGATAATGTTGCCGGCATCATCGACAATGCCGATCCGGTCGCCATCGGCGTCATAGGTGAAACCGATATCGGCTTTGCTTTCCAGCACCTCTTTGCGCAAGCGTTCCACAACGTGCGTTTCGGTGGGATCGGCCACGCCGAGCGGGAATGAAGAATCGACTTTAGTGTTGTATTCAACCACTTCGCAGCCGGCTTGGCGCAGCAGATCCGGCGCCAGTTCGCCGGCGGTGGTGCAGCCGGGATCGACAACAACCTTGAAGCGTTTGGTGAGCGGCAGCCGCTTGAGCAGATCAGCATAATAGGGCGGCCGAATATCGTACTGCTTCAGTGAGCCCTCTTTGGCGCCCTGATCGTAATCTTCGTCTTCCACCATCTGGCGAACGATTTGCATGCCCTCACTGACCAGCGTTTCGGAATAATCGTTGGCAAATTTGAAACCGTTATATTCCGGCGGGTTGTGCGAGGCGCTAACGTAAACACCGGCCGGGATTTTCAGATGATATTGTGACCAGTAAAAGGTGCCAACTAGCTGCATGCCGATATCGGTGACGTCAATGCCCGCCCAGCGCAAGCCCTCGGTCAGTGCCTGGCTATAGTTCGGACCGCTGGCCCGGCAATCGCGGCCAACTACCGCCGTATGAATGTCGCGCCGCGTCAGATACGTTCCATAGGCTTTACCAAGGTGTAAGGCAACTTCGTCGCTGAGATCAGTGTCAACCAGACCGCGCAAATCGTAACCACGGAAAATTTGAGGATTTACCTTCATGTAGAGAACTCCCTTTACGTGCTCCCATTATAGCGGACTTTACAGCCATAATTGGCGATTCTGGTATTATTTGATAATGATCATCGCCATTATTGCGGGAGGTTCAGGGACACGTCTCTGGCCGCTCTCCACGCCAGACTATCCAAAGCACCTGCTCAAAATCAACGGTGACGAGCGGTCGCTGCTGCAGCATACCTGCGATCGAGCCCGGGCGCTGACCAGTGACGACAAGGTGTATGTGGTGTCCGAGGCCAGTCATATTGAGCATGTCCGCCAGCAATTGCCGGAACTGCCGGCCGAAGCGTTTATTGTGGAACCGGCCCGCCGCGGTACTGCCAATTGCATTGTTGCCGCTCTGGCTTATATCGCCGCTCGCCACGATCATCAGGAGCCGATTGCCGCCATCCATGCTGATCATTACATCCGTGATACGACCGGTTTCGTCCACAGCTTTAAGGTTGCTACCGAAATTTCCGTGAAAAGCAAACGCATGGTGCTGGTCGGCGTTGAGCCGGATTATCCGGCCGACTGCTTCGGCTATATTGAAAAAGGCGAGTTGTTCGACGAAGCGGCCTTTGTGTATAACGTCAGTATGTTCAAGGAAAAACCGGCGGCCGATATCGCCAAACGTTACCTGGACAGCGGTAATTATTTGTGGAATTGCGGCTATTTTGTCGGCTCCATAGACGTATTTCAGCAAAAAATGCGCAGCTATGCGCCGCAGCTGCTGGCCAATTATCAGAAACTAGTGGAAGCCGCCCCGGCGGACTATGAGGCGACTTATTTGGGTCTGGAAGCCGATGCTATCGACTACGCCTTAATTGAAAAGGTTGAGGACCTGCTGGTGGTGCCGGCCAACTTTGACTGGATGGATTTGGGATCGTACGGTGACCTGCATAAAGCCGTCGGTGGTGACGCCGATGGCAATCATGCTTACGGCGCGGTCGAGCTGGAAGAAGTCCAAAACACTTTTGTGCACAACAGCGAATCAAAGCCGGTAGCGGTGATTGGCGTCGACAATGTGGCGGTGATTAATACACCGGATGGCCTGCTGGTAGTACGCAAAGATCTCGGTCAAAAAGTTGGCGATATCGCCAAGCGTTTGGCGAAGCAATAAAGTAAAGCGGCGCTCAAATTGACTGGGTTGCCCGAACGGTTTATTTACTCGACGGTGACCGATTTGGCCAAGTTGCGCGGCCGGTCAACATCGAAGCCGCGGGCCACGGCGATATGATAGGCGAACAGCTGGGTGACAATGGCTTCCAAAATCGGTTGGGTTTCGGGTAGGGTTTTAGGAATGTAGATGACATCATCGCAAAAGGTGTGGATAGTATCGTTACCCTCGGTGGCGACAGTGATCACCGGTCCGCTGCGCGCCCGGATTTCTTGGATACTGGAGTAGGTTTTTTCCAGCAGTGGCGAATCGGTAGCTAGCACAAAGCTAGGGAAGTTTTCGTCAATCATTGCCAGCGGGCCGTGCTTCATTTCACCGGCGGCGTAGCCCTCGGCGTGCAGGTAAGAGACTTCTTTGAGCTTCAGGGCGCCTTCCAGAGCCGACGGGTACGAATAATGCCGGCCCAAGAAAAGGAAATCCCGGTAGTTGGCGTATTTGTGAGCCATCGCTTCGATGTTACTGGCATGGTCCAGGATGGCCTGGGCTTTGGCGGGCAGGGCGTTGAGCTCTTCCAGGAGCGGCTTAAAGCGCTTGCTGCGGCCATTATTGAGGTGCAGGGCAATTTGAGCCAAGACAGTTACCTGAGCGATAAAGGCCTTGGTGCTGGCCACGGCTTTTTCCGGCCCGGCGTGGCAGTAAACTCCGGCGTCGGTCATCCGGGCAATGGTGCTGCCAACGGCGTTGACGATGCCCAGCCGCAGCACACCGTAATCTTCGACCTTTTTCAAGGCGGCGATGGTGTCGGCGGTTTCGCCGGACTGCGAGATGACCAGCAGTGCCGTACTGCGCGAAAACGGCTCCTCGCGGTATTTAAATTCGCTGGCCAGGGCGACTTCCACCGGAATACCGGCCAATTCCTCGATGAGATATTCCCCAACCAGACCGGCGTAATATGAAGTGCCGCAGGCGACGATGACGATGCGATCAATGTATTTCAATTGTCCAAGCACGCTTTCCAGACCACCAAGCTTGACCAGATTTTGGTCCGGCAGGGCGCGGCCAAGAGTGGCCGAGCGAATAGTAGCCGGCGCCTCAAAAATTTCTTTGAGCATGAAGTGTGGGTAATCGCCGAGCAGGGCCTGTTCGTTGTCGAAATCCAACAGTTCGGCTTCTGGCTCGCTGTGCTTGTCGGCTTTTAAGTTATGGACAGCGACGTGGTCTTCGGTGATGACCGCCACATCATAATCATCCAGGTAAATGACTTTTTTGGTGTGTTCCATCATCGCCGAAGGATCGGAAGCCAGAAAATGTTCACCCTCACCAACGCCGATGACCAGCGGACTGGACAGCCGGGCGGCGTACATAGTACTGGGCTCGGCGGTGCTGATGGCGGCAATAGCGTAAGCGCCGCGGACGTCGCCCAGGGCGGCTTTAAAGGCTTCTTCGAACGAGGGTAGGTCACGGGAATAATAATCAATCAGGTTCGGCACAACCTCGGTGTCGGTTTCAGAGGTGAAATTGTAGCCGGCGTCTTGTAGTTTGGCGCGCAACTCAGCGAAGTTTTCAATGATACCATTGTGGACAACGAAGATATTACCGTTATTGTTGGCTTGGGGATGCGCGTTTTGGATGGTCGGCGAACCATGGGTTGCCCAGCGAGTATGGCCGATGCTGAGATGGGAATTGAACTGCTCCCCCTCTACGGCTTTGATCAATCCGGAAACCCGGCCGACTTGTTTGATGACCTTTCCCTGACCATCTTCAATCAGAGCGATACCGGCCGAATCGTAGCCGCGGTATTCCAGAGCTTCCAAGCCTTGCAGCACAATGTTCGTGCCGGATTTCTGACCAATGTAACCAACAATGCCGCACATGCTTTTTAGGTGTTCCTTTCGGCGAGGTACTCGTTAATGACTGTCTGGATATTGGTGCGAAACGCCGGAACCGAAAAATCGGCTGCTTGTTCGGCGATAGCTTGATAGTTCCAGGTTTTAGCTAGAGCTGTTTCCAGTGCTGCGGCCAGGCTCTTGGCGGTTTGCTTCTC
>CAYZSM010000079.1:0-1556 GCA_964481105.1 uncultured Candidatus Saccharibacteria bacterium
CCGAAAAAGACGTTTGGCAGGGCGATGAGCACCGTAGCGACCGTCAGCAAGGTAATGGTTTGGTTCAAGTTGTTGCTACTGATGGCCGAATAGGCATCCCGAATGTTGCTGATAGACCGCAAGTTGGAACGGATGGCTTCAATCGATTGCTCGTTGTTGAGCAGCAGGTCTTCGACAATGTCTTCGTCTTCTTCAAAAAGCGTTAATTGGCGGCCGGCCAGCAAGCGGCGCAGTGTGGCGTTGGTTGGCAGTAATGAGGCCAGGAACTCGTTGAGTTCGTCCTCTAGGGTCACAAAATCGATTAAATCTTGGTTGGTAATTCCCTGTCCGCGCAGCCGCGAACGAATGGCTTTAATTTTGCGGCTGGTTTGAGAAATGGAAACATCGTACTGCTCACTGATGTGCGACAGCAGCAATAAAATTAGTTTGGTGCGCTGGGTGGTGGCGAAAGGTGTGCGGCCTTTTAATAAGGCATCGACGGCCGGCAGCTGAAAGGCCGAAACCGTGACCATCACCGTGGCATCAAACATAATCAGCAGCGGCGCGGTATCCATGTCACCCTCGTCATTTTTGTAGGCATAGCGCACGAAAATGTAGCTTTGCTCGCCTTCCCGCTCTAGGCGGGGAACTTCGTCTTCGTCGAGGGCATCGCGGAGGTGGCCGAGTTCCAGCTTAAATTTGTCAGCCAGTAGTTGGATTTCGTCTTCGGTCGGCTTTTCGGCATGAATCCACGAGCCGGGCTTCGGTTGAGCCAGCTCCTGAATAGCTTCATTGCGAACGCTTTTAAAATAATACTTAATCATAACGGTTCCTTATGGGGTCATTATATAGCAAAACCAAGCGGTTGGGGCTTGGTTTTGCTTTTCGTGCGCGCCCACCCGGCGGCAGGTGAGAGATACTTTTTGTTTTGATCTGTTTATTTCACGCGCCGCTGGCTTGCGCACGACCTGCTTTAATCATAACCATCGTCGCTACTTTGTCAAGGATCACTCACGCTATAGCGCTGGCCGTTGCTCAATATGGCGCTGAGCGTGTAGTGGGCACAGCCATTCACCAGACTGTCATCGCAACCGGCTTTACCCTCGGCGGTGACCGGTTGATACGCAAACATGTTGGCTTTTGGAGCGTCGGCCAGCTGCAGCGATGTGGCTAACGGATCGCGGAAGGTTTCCGGAGCCACACCGCCCAAGTGAGCTGCCACCCAGCTCTGATTATTCAGCTCAGCCACGCTGGGATAGGCGTTACTTTGCACAAAAAAGGCTGCCAGGTGCTGATGTAACTCATCCAATTGGCTTTTGCGCTGAGCGTCAGTCTGAGCAGCCGGCTGTTGCGCGGCCAACTGAGATTCTAGTTGCCATTGCTTGAGCGAAAAATCACTCCAAGTCAGCTTGGTTTGCGGCTCGCCGGGCAGCGTCATCGTATTGTAATGACTAAAATTGATTACATTTTGCTGATTTCCCTTATTTATCTCGACTTTTGCCAAATAATGCGTCTTGGCGGTCACGTAAAACGTTAGTTTCGAGCCTTTGAGCTGATCTAGATCATTTACCGCGGCC
>CAYZSM010000079.1:1566-4123 GCA_964481105.1 uncultured Candidatus Saccharibacteria bacterium
CGCGGCCTGCACATCGGTCGGCGAAAATTTATTGTTGGTGGCGACACTTTGATTGGCAAGCTTCAAAAAGTTAATGTTGACGTTCACGTGATACACAAACATCTGTTTACCCTCAAAACTCTGCGATGTCACAGTGGTCGGATTATAATCGTAGACTTTATGTTCATGAATAAACTGGATGAGTTGGGCCTGTGCTTGGGTGGAATAATTACCCATAATAATCGGACCAAACGCCTGATAGCGTGGATCAGCCAGATTTGCCAGCTGGGAGTTCACGCCGGCAAAGGCAGTACCTTTGTTTCGCAGCTGCACCCAGGCTCCCGGCAGCGCTTGAGCGAGCGTTCCAGTAACGGTTTTGGGCAGCGTCTGGTAACTAACATAGTTGTTTTGGGCTGAGCCGTACGCCTGCACGCCAAACCGTGAACCTGCCAGCTCTAATGAGGCTCGGCTGCTGACAATTGGATTAGTCGGACTGCTGAAATCATATTTTACCTGGCGACTGCTTTTTGGCGAGAGAAAATCGGCTTCCAGCTGATTGACTGACAATACGGCGTGCAGTGCATCATCAAACGCCACCACCGGATTATTTTGGCGAGCCTGCGCCCGAAAATAACCGACCACTCCAAAAACAATCGCCGCCAGCACCAGCAAGCCCAAGCCCCAGCGAGCCAAGCGCTTTATCAAAGGTTTTTTACTTTTTTTAGCGGGCGGTGGAGTGAATTGCTGCGGAACTGGAGCTGGCGGCGGCGCAGGCGTTGAAACTGGGTTAGACATTTGGCTTGGTGCGGCCGCCGGTCGGGGTACTGGACGAGTAAACGACATATCGCGAATTGGCGCCCCTGGCCGAGAGCGGTTAGGCGTCAATTGTGGCGGCGGCGGCGTGGCGGCAAAATTTTCCGGTGCGGGTTGTGGTTTCGGTGGTGCGGCGGCCGGCAAAACGCCGTCCATTGACAAGGGACGACGCATGCGGGGTGATCGACCGTGGGGCGGCCGCGCGGGAGATTCCTCAGGGGGCATAGTTCTTACTGTTTACGCTTATATATAACCTACAGTATACAATACGCCCTAGGCCAGATGTCGCGACTTTACCTCGGCCGCCCGCGGCAAGATATACAGGCTGAGAATCAAGGCTAGTAGCACCGCAAAACCGCACATAATACTGGGAATCCCGCGCCGCGTTGCCGGACTAATCGCATTTGCCAGCGCCGCCGGAACCATAAACACCAGGTAGCCCACCATCATTGCCTGAACCATTTGCAGCCGCTTGCGCTCCGACTTGCCTTTGGCAAGCAGCTCATTGGCCCAATGCCCTCCAAGCCCCAGGGCCATCAGTAACCAGCCAAAGTAATAGACGTAGTAGGCGCCCCCTAACAGCGGACGAAGCTGGAAAATAACATAGTTACCCGTGCACTGCTCACCGCTAAATACCGGCGAATACACCAAAAATACCACCACGAAAGCGGCCATTGTGGCATAAGCAGCTTGCACCAAACGACCCACCGGCTTTTTAGCCAGCAGGTGAAAGATGTGCAAGCCAAGCGGCGGCAGCGCCGTGATAGTCACAAAACCAATCCGCGACCACATAGTGCTGTGCAAACCATAGCCGGTACACACATAAAACTCAGCAAGCTGAAAAGTAGCCAACGATACCAAAATCAGCGTTATCAAACGGGTCAATGGGCTCATTTTGTAACGCCACAGAGTGTACAGCGCCAGAACAGACTCAATAATCACCGTGGCAACCATCACTGGCGGTGAAAAACAATTAAACTGCGTGCTTTTTTGCTTTGTCATTCTTGGTCTTAAATTATTCGAATCATCAGATTATAGCATCTTCAAAAATTCAGTTTCAGTGAGCTGGGTAGTGCCGAGCTTGGCGGCTTTGGTGAGCTTGGCGGCGCCAACATTTTCGCCCACCACCAGATAGTCGGTATCCTTACCTACTGAGCTTTGAAAGGTGCCACCTTGGGCGCGAATTTTTTCAGCGGCTTCTTCCCTACCTAAGCTTTGCAGGCTGCCAGTGATAGCGAACTTTTTGCCGCTTAAATGACCACCGACTTGTTTAACTGGGACCGGCCAGACGTTTTGTTTTTGGAATTTACTTAAGAGCGTTTGATTAGTGGGCTCACTAAACCATTCCACCAACGACTCGGCCACAACTTCGCCGATTCCTTCGACTTCAGCCAGATCGGCAATGGTGGCTTTTTGGAGCGCTTCCAGGCTCCGGAAATGATTCGCCAGATCAGTTGCTGTTTGGGTGCCAACATGACGAATACCTAAGCCGTACACAAAGCGGGCCAGCGACGGTTGCTTCTTGGCTTGAATGGCAGCTACTAGTTTGTTTGCGGATACTTCGGCGAATCTGTCCAGCTTTAAGAGCATATCGGCTGTTAATGAGTAAATATCGGCTTGATCCTTAACAAGTTGAGCATTTAATAAGACAATAACATTTTTTTCACCCAAGCCCTCAATATCCAGAGCGGATTTACTGGCAAAGTGCTCAATCCGTTTCCAGCTACGTGACGGACAGGCTTCATTTGGACACCTCCAGGCGGCA
>CAYZSM010000080.1:0-4018 GCA_964481105.1 uncultured Candidatus Saccharibacteria bacterium
CGCGGCGGGTGTTGGTGTTACTTTTAGTATACGCCTCTCGCTGCAGCTTCTCTAACTTGATTGGTGAAAAGTTTATGTCAGAGGTTGATGCTGGACAGCAACCGCTCTATGCGGAGATGGAACGCGCCGCTGACGAGTAACGATTAGTCCAACTTCAAACAGATTCACTAGACCAATATATGCAGGAAATACCAGTACGGCATAGCTATATTTTCCGGCACCGGCAATACTCAATATGGGGGCAATTACCCCTAGAGCAAAGAAAAGCGGCGTTTCGGTCCAGGGTTGCTGCCAGGTTTTGAAAAATACCGGTTCCATGGCAATGAAGTCGGCCAGTATTCCTAAATGTAAAGCCAATAGCGGATTATCGGTGGACAGCCAGATTACCACATCAACAGCGAGTAAGGCGTAACATATTTGATCCAGCCGGGTCATGCCGCCAACACCTCGCTTAAACGCTAAAAATAAAATGGCGACCGCGCCAATCCCGTCGCCGATGGTCATTGCCAGCAGCCAGCCGCTGCCTAAAGAACGTTGCTGCAATAAACTGACTCCTAAAAGCAAAACCATCATCAGCCGGGTGGATCGGGCCGGCTTCACCCTGCCCTGCAAAATGTCTCGAGCATATGGTACAAAGCTGTACAGCATAATGAGTCCGGCGATTATAGAGAGGAGTTCACCAAAACGCATGGGTTATTTCTTTTTGCGGTCGTGGTAGGCGAGATTGCGGCGCTGCTGGTCAAGCCGGATAATTTGGGATTCGTACGGTTTAAAGAGACTTGAATATTGCCAATTGGGTGTCATGATGTGAGCCAGTTTACCCTGCTCGCTCAAGTATTCAATTAGGCCCAGAAAGTCGCCGTCGCCACTGACAATGATGGCTTGGTCGTAATTAGGTAGCTCTTTCATGGCATGCAGCACCAGATCAGCATCAACATTGCCCTTAATAGCCGGTTTTTCCTTTTCTTCAGATTTTTTGCCGGTGTCAGCCGAGTTGTCAGCTTTTTGGCTGACTTCCGGTGACGACATATCCACTGTAGGCTTCAGGACAATCAGGTAACCCAGTTCGTGCATATATTCGTAGAGCTGCTCGTTTTCACTCATATAGCCGATGAACATGTAGGCGTGACTCACGTTGTGTTTCTTAGCTAGAAATTCCCGGAATTTGCGCCAGTCCAATTTCCAGCCCATTCGTTGAGTGCCAAGGTTGAGATTTTGGCTATCAATGAAGGCGTAGTTGTTCAGCTTCTTAGTAGGACGGCGCATAGTTATAGTCTAGCACCATCCGCCCAACAGTTTAATTGACGGCGATGGCACTAAAGCTGAAATCGATATTGCTGAGTGTCGCGCCCGGGCCGCTAAACGCATCACTGTCCAGCGAGGCTTTGAGCAGGAAGTTGGTGACTTCTCCAGGTAAGAGATGCGAAGCCTGATTGACGGCCAAGCCACCAGTGCTGCCAGCCGTGATGAGATCTTGGAGTATATTGTTTTGAGCGGCTCCGCCACTGGCTGGCGCCAAAATAATGTGGGCTTTGCTTAGATCGACACTGTTTGGGTTGGTGATCGGGCTGTTGACGCTGATTCGAACAGCTAAAGGCGTGGTGCCAACGTTTTTAATGTAGACCGGATAACCATTGGCCGGGCTGGATAAGCCGCCGGGAACCAGATTGCCAAAGACATAGCCGTCCATAGTGCTGCTATAGTTCACGCCGTTGGGGCTGACTTGCAGACTGGCCACGGCTGTTTGAATGGTATTGCCCTGCAAGACGGCCGGTTGGCTTTGCAGGGCGGCAAAGGTGACGCCGCTTACCACTAGCAGTAAGGCGCACATCATGCCGATGCTCCAGAGCATTAGTTTAGAAGTTTTTGATTGTTGCATGTCTTGCCGCCTCCGTTTACTTTAGTGGAAGCATCATGCGCTGCGGTGCGACACGCCGTCAAATTTCCGGCCGTTTTTGTGGCCTTATTTAAGGTTTACTTAAGATTTGTCTGATGACTGATGGACGGCGACAATAGCCAGGATTTCGTGACCGTATTTGTCAACCTTGTTTTTGCCGAAGCCTGGCAAACCCAGTAACGCCGAAAGGCTGGCGGGCGGCCGGGCGGCAATCGCCTGTAAATGAGCGTCGTGGGCGACAATAAACGGAGCGACCTGAACAGTCCGGGCGCGCCTGAGCCGCCAGGCTTTGAGTTTGTCAAACAGCTCCGGATCAAAGGCCAAAACGGCTGCCGGATCGGGCGACTTAGGGATAATCTCATCGGCAATATCGTCATATCGTTCGGCCAGCTGTTTGGAAAATAGTCGCAGTTCCGAGTCAAAAGCATGGACATCGGGATGCATGGCCATCGCCATGGCATTGATTCCCTGAAGATATAAGCCATCCAATCCGCGAACTCGAGACAGCGCCACGTAGCCCATACCCGGTGTGAAGGCTTTGGCGAGGTCAATTTCAGCAGCATCCAAGCTCATGCCCTGGCTTTTGTGGATGGTGATAGCCCAGGCAAGGCGCAGCGGCAACTGGGAAACTTCAGCGCGCACCCGGCCATCTTCGCTTAAGCTCCAGCTGTGCGGTTCAACATGTACCAAGCGGCCGTTCGCCAATTCAATGAGCG
The DNA here is from genome assembly GCA_964481105.1 of uncultured Candidatus Saccharibacteria bacterium. Classification (GTDB taxonomy): domain Bacteria; phylum Patescibacteriota; class Saccharimonadia; order Saccharimonadales; family UBA4665; genus CAYMUN01. The sequence goes on from CAYZSM010000080.1 coordinate 2,614, forward strand.
GCAGCGAATCCTTAAAATCAACCACCCGGCCGCGGGTGCCGTTCACATAACCGGCCGCGAAATTATTAGCTACGAACATCACTTCAGCATCAATTTTAAGCTCCAGTAGTTCAGGCGCTAAAACCCCTTTGGCCAACTGCTCAATTTTGGCTTTACTGCCCTTGGACTGCATTAGGAATTGCTTGGCGGCGGTAGCTAAGTTGTCGAGGTGACGCTGGTTGATGGCGTCGACGTCAATATTGTGCGAGAACAATCGCGTAATCGTACTGCCGGGCGGCGGGCCACCTTCCAAGCGGCTGCGCAACATTAATTCGTGGGATTCATCGACATCGCCGCGGCGCATGGCGGTCAGTAAATCCAATAGCGCATCATTGGATGATTGGCGATGCTGCTCAGTAAGGTAGCACACCTGCAGTTCTAGTTCGGTCCAGGCTGCCGACAGATGGGCGAAATCTGTTGCCTGGCCGCCACGACTGACCGGCGGTAGCTGGAAAAGATCACCGACCAATATTACCTGCAGGCCGCCAAATGGCGCTTCATTCCCGCGCAGCAATTTAGCTAACTGGTTAATCATGTCCAGCCGCTGGCCGTGCAGCATGGAAATTTCATCAATAACCAAAATATCGGTATTGTTGTAGCGCTTTACCAGCCGATCGCTGCCGCCGAGCCGTTTGAGGTCCTCGGTGTGCAACTGATCGAGAATGCCCAAACCAGACCACGAATGAATCGTCGTACCGCCTATATGACTAGCGGCAATGCCGGTGCTGGCGGTCACCGCCACCCGCTTGCCGGCCCGCTCAGCGCGGTGGATAAACTGATTCAAGACATACGTCTTGCCAGCCCCCGGAGCTCCCGTCAAAAAGACGTTTACGCCGCTCATCATGACATTGAGTGCTTGTTTCTGTCGCATAGACAACGATTATAGCACCGGCATTTGCTATACTTGTAGATAATGCATGACTAAAGGGGTGGAACGTATGAAAAAGTCACGAATACCAACAATACCCGCATGGGTAAAACTAGCAGTTCCGGGCGTAGCAGTCCTCTTTATTATCGGCTTTTTTGGCGTGGGCTGGTACTTTTCCAACCAACTAATCCATCCCAAGCTCCAAAACATCGACATCGATCAAACTATTAAGGGCCTCAAGGATGGCCGCTACCTCATTAGCGGGAGCGCCTATGATATTGACGGCATTGTCGGCGGCGTCCGGCCTGACGGCAGTTTCATCGGTGTTTTTAGTCCCCCAACTAAGCAAGATGCAACCACCAAAACTTCCAGCCGCGCCTTACAGTACGTACTGGGAAGTCCGCCGTTAGTCGGAGATAAAATCTCGCTGCAAGGCAATATCTGGGTCAGTGATCCTAAAAAATCATTGGGTATTCCCTTCCAGGATGTCACCTACAA
>CAYZSM010000081.1:0-4018 GCA_964481105.1 uncultured Candidatus Saccharibacteria bacterium
TATTCGGTTTCGAAATCGTAGAGTTTAAAATCAATACCAAGTTGCACGGCCACTCGCTTGGCGTCTTGGTAATCTTCACGCCAGGGGCAGGTAAAGCCGGGCAGGTCCTGGCTCCAGTTTTTCATGTAGACGCCCGTGACATCATAGCCCTGCTGCTGCAACAAGGCGGCAGTAACGGACGAATCGACGCCGCCGGACATTCCGACAAAAACTTTTTTGGCCATAGACATTCTATTTTACCAAAGTTATTTGCTATCTTGGTCGCGGCTTTTTTCCAGCTGTTTGCGCAGCGAGAACAATTCATGCCGGCGGCCGACCCAAAAGGCTGCGAAAATCAGCGGTACCATCAGCAGGGCCGGCCACCACAGGACCTTAACGAGCACAAAGGAATCACCGCCGCCTTTACTGTTACTTTGGACGGCGCCGGTCGCTTGACCGACGAGCTGCAAAAAGGCCGTGCCGCCATTTTTGTCGGTCGCTTTAATGACAATCTTGTAAATACCGGCGTTTTTATAGGTGTGCTTCAAGGTGATCACGCCTGGATTAGCCTGACTGAGTAAGTCGGTCGGTGATCCATCCCCCCAGTCAATACTGATGGCATAGGGGCCAGTGCCGCCGCTTAACGTGATTGGCCAGGTTAGCTCTTGGCCGGGTAAAGCACCACGCTGCGAGAAATCACTGCTCAGTGTCACGTGCGTGCCGAACTGAATAAACTGCCCGTCATTAAAGGTCACAATAACGGTGTTGGAATCCGGCCCAGCCTGATACAGAGCATCATATAAACGAGCTACTAAATCGTTTTGGCCGCTAAACAGATTGATTTGCAAGGTGTAGCTGCCGGTGGCGCAAAATACTGAGCCGACAAACACATTATTGGAAAATATTTTTACTAAAACACCGGAGGGACACAGGCCGCTGACAGTGATCGGCACAGTGGTAAAGACTGCACCGGTGCTGGGAACGGTGATGGTAGCAGCCCGAGTTGGCGGCGTCGAGGTGATTGTTCCCTGAATACCGACTGAACCGCTGGCAGTTTGATTTGGAAAAGCACCGGCCGCCTGGACTGCGGGTGCTGTCATAATAGAACTGCCGATGCAGCACAGCAGCGCGACCAGTACCCACCGCAGTAGACACCGTTTCATAGTCTAGTGCCGGCCGGCCCGGCGGAGAACTCGTCGATTATAGGCCTTGACGAGCCGCGGCAAGCCAAAAATAAAGAAGACGATGAGCAATATAATGGCGACAACAGCTAAGATTAACCAGGCCGGAATGACGTAAAACGTCGTGCTAGCGCTAACTAGTTGTCCGCCACCGCCATAGCCAAAGTTGCCTTCCAATTTGAACTGGCCAAAGCCACCAACTTTATCAATTGGCACCGAGAACTTACGAATACTGTTCGGCAGAACATTGCCGGGGGGAACGGTGGTGTTCAGTTCATAGCTCGCCAGAATCTTGCCGCTGCGGTTTTTGAGCAGGATTTTGCCGAACGGATTTTCCTGAACATTGCCGGCATTTTGGAAGCGCACTGTCGCCGCTAGATTTTTGTTGGTAGAAAAGACACTGCTGGGGCGGTCTTTGCTACGAACATCAAAACTGGCGATATTCAGCTGTTCTTTGAGGTCGCCAGGCACTTTTACTAGAATCAGCGAGCCGACGCTGCCGGCCAGGCTCAGGTTTTGGCCGGGATTGACTGTGCTGACTGCTGGCGCAAAGCGTACCGCTCCGAAATAACCACCGCCGCTGGCATTGCTGGGAATTTTGACGGTGATGGCTACATCTTTTTGCTGGCCGGGCTGCAAGGTGATGTTATCAACTGGACTAATAAAACGTTTCAGGCTGTGGCTGGTAGCGAACTGCGTGGGATCAAGGATAATTGCCGGATTGCCGCTTTCGTCCGGACTGGCGGTAAAGTCGTTGACAATCGTCTGAAGGGTGGCCGGTGCCGCGGTAACATTGGTAACGCTAATGTGGACCGTCTCGCTTTTACCCGGACTAATGGTTAGATCAGTTCGCACGGGGGAAACGCGCAGACCATTGCCACCGCTGGTAGCCGCCCGCACAGAGGGCAAGCCTGCCACAGCGAACATCGTTATGATCAGCAAGCAGCCTATTGGCAGCCAGATTTTACGTTGCCTCATAGTACGTCTGTATGTTCCTTCCCTCTTATCGTTTATAGTACCAAACCGCCTGCCGCTGTACAAGCACTCAGAAACTGGCCAAGCAGATATAGGTCAGCGTGCTGACATACACGCCGGCAGCTTGGGTAGCAGCAATATTAACGATATAACTGGCAGTATACAAGCGCACATCGTCAGGCACAGAGTTGGCTACCAGGGTATCGCCATTAACAAAACGGTAGCTATTGGGCTGATTGTAGGTAGCTACCGGCACGGCCACCCCAGGCCCCGATGGATCATTGCCTACTGCCGGCGTAGCATTGGCGCGCAAGTTCATACCGAACTGCGCAGCACCGGGACGCGATACATCATTTGCCGCCAAAGCAGCGATAACGTTATTACCGCTGGTCATGGTCGTGCCCTGCACGCTTACAAAATAGCCGTCCACGGCGTTGGTGGCTACCAGCATTTGCGAGGTGCCTTTATTGGCCTGCTTGGAGGATAGCTCTCCCAGATCCAGGTAATCCCCCGCGGCATTCGCGCAATTAAGCCCGGTAATAGTAATACCAGTGCAAAAAGTCAGGAATGGCGGCACCAGCGCACTGATCGCCAAACTATTATTTATGGAATAGGCAATGCCGCCGTAGTCGCTTGAAGCACCAGTAGCATCATCACTGGCATAGGTGGTAACGCGCGCATAGGATGGTCCAGCGTCAGAAGTATTGGTAATACCGGTGAAATGAAAACTGAGTGGAATGGCTCCAACAGCTCCGGCTGTTCGGCTGAGGACTAGGGTATTAGCAGTAGTCAAACTGCTGTTAATAGCAAAATCCCCTGGACCGGTTTGGGTGCTCAGCACGGCGGCACTATCATCAAAACCATTTGGTGCGGTACAGACAGTGCCCTGCAGAGGATCATTCGAACAGAATTGGACCGTAATTGAGCCGAGTGTGCCTGGAGTTGTCAGTACAATGGACAGCAAATAATCACTGACAGCACTGACTTCATTGTTTGTCAGGCGCATTTCACGACTACCTAACTGCGCACCATACACCGGCAAAGACAATTGCCGGATTATCCCGCCAATACCAAACACGGCCAGCGCGACCAGGACAAGCCACCTCTTTTGCATAGCAATCCTAGAACGTGCCAGTGGCAATCATGCTCAAATTGGCGGTGTAAATGCCGGCTGGGGTGGTTAAAGCCGCCGTTGCCGCAAAAATATACTGCAAATCTTTGTGATAGACCGGACCAGGTGAAGATGCCAAGGCGCCGCCGAAGGGACTAATAGTGTTGTCGCCGGCCGTGGTGGTATCCATGGCGTAGAAATAGTTACTGAAACCACCAAGGTTGGTACAGACCGGGAACGTAGCACTGGTTGCACCGCAGTGGTTATTATCATGATACCTGGAATCAGGCGTCAATGTACCAACGTCGGTGGCATCAGTTGAACCGCTATTGCTGACAAACATGCCGAACTGCGCGCCACCGGTTGAGCCGATAGCCATGGCCGTAGGCCCGGCACCGCTACCACTGTTATGCGGCGGAATGGCACAGGTCGTGCCGCCATCGGCAGTCAGGCCACCGGCCCCTGGGCTACAGGAAGCCGTACTGCTACGAATCCTAATAATGGCGCCACTAGTTGCATTCGTCGATAACTGGGTATAGATTGGGGTATTATTATCCACGGTTTGGGCGTCCAAAATACGCGTCGGTCCACTAAAGTGACCTAGCGTAACCGCCGGCGGGTTAGCTGCTACCTCCGTGGAACTACAATCAACATTGCCAGTCCAGGTAGTCGGATCAGCGGCTGTTACACAAAACGTTAGAGTTTCCTGCACACGTGCCGTAATGGTGATAACACGCGTTGTACTGAGGGCAATACCACCGTAATCGGTGTA
>CAYZSM010000082.1:0-4008 GCA_964481105.1 uncultured Candidatus Saccharibacteria bacterium
AACAACTGTAATAATTTGACGCGCGTTTTTGACCCAAAGAGTTGCTCAATCATGTTGCCAGTGTAGCAAACTATAGTTCACTTGCCTAGTTTAGGTATCCAAAAATGTTGTTACTAATTCTACAACTTCAGTTTGATTAACAGGGGTGGAAAACCACTGAATACTTTTGTTACGCTGAAACCAGGTGCGTTGACGCTTGGCCAAATCCAGCGTGGCTTTAATGATTTTTTGGCGAGTTTCCTGAATGGAATCCTGGTTCTGAAAGTAGTCACGCCACTGCGCATAGCTGATGCCTCTGAGCGCCTCGCAGTCCCAGCCATAGCGCTCCACCAGCCCGCGAACTTCGGCTTCCAAGCCGGCGGCCAGCATGGCATCGACCCGCTGCGTGATCCGCTCTCGCAGATCATCGCGGTCGGGCTGGGGGCCGAGAATGAGCGTATTTTGCCGCAAAGCCTGGCGGTCCGGCTGCGCGCCGTTCGTTTCAATTAGTCGGATAAGTCGTCGTTTGTTGCGAATGTCGACCGTACCAAGTTCCAAACCTTGTTCCTGAATTTTTTGTAACAGTGCTTGGTTGGTCATTTGATTGAGCGCTTCGCGCTCGGCCCGATCACCGGCTGGCAAAAATCCATAGTCATATAAGACGCTGTCAATATATAGCCCGCTGCCGCCAACCATAATCGGCAGTTTGCCACGTAAGCTGATGTTTTGGATTGCCTCATTTGCCAGCCGTTTGAAAACCGCCGCCGTGAAGTCTTCATTTGGTCCGGCCACATCTAGTAAATGGTGCGGGACAAGCGCCTGCTCCTCGGCCGTTGGTTTGGCCGTGCCAATATTCGCTTCGCGGCGTACCGTCCATGAATCGGCACAAATAATCTCGCCATTAAACCGCTGCGCCAGCTCAATCGCCAGTGCCGTCTTGCCAGAGGCCGTTTCACCGACAATGACCAGTAGTGGACTTGGTTTTATGCCGGCCACCATAGTAATTCCTTGACGGCTACGTGGTAGTCATCGGAGACAGCCAAGCCTTCGGCTTCCAGGACTTGCTTGTGGCCGGTGCGGCCGCCGGGGTAGCCGGCGGCCAATCCCCCGGATTTGTTAACGACGCGCTGCCACGGTAGGTCGGGATTCCCGAAATGAGCAATGCCGCCGACAATCCGCGCCGATCGCGCGTTGCCGCACAGCGCCGCAATCTGGCCATAGGTCATCACCCGCCCCGGCGGAATCTGTGCTACCAGCGCCTCCACCCGCTGCCTAAAACCAGCTTCATTCACTTCAGTCATAGATATTTTTGCGATGACCGACTTTTACGACTATCACGGTCACGATTTTATCATCAATCTGGTAAATTATCCGATAATCACCCTGGCGAATTCGATAGAGATCGGCCTTGCCATGAAGCTTGATGGCTGCAGCGGGCCGCGGCTGTTCCGCCAGCTGTTCAATTTTGGCAATAATCCGCCGCAAATCAATTCGCGGCAGTTTTCGTAAATCTTTAGCGACGGATTGTTTATAGACCAGCTGATACATAGTATTCCTACAAGCAGCGAGTTTTAGATTAGGCCTTCGGCCTTAAATTCGGCAACTAGATCCTTAAATGAATAGACCGGTTCGTTTTTTCGGTCAGCGGCCGCTTCCAGGTCTTCAAAATCCTCAAGTAACTGATGAGCAACGGCCTGCTCGACCAGCGTCGACACCGTAGCATCGCTATCCAGCGCTCGCTGTTTTAACACTTTTAACAATTTGTCATTGATGGTGATGGTAGTACGCATACCTTAATAATACTCTACGTGCATCAATGCATCAAGATGCACTATAAAGAAGTTTTGAGGACTCGGCCCTTAGCCTCATTGGCCACTGTTTTGAGGAATTCTTCGACTCCAAGCGTTACCGGGGCGTCAATCACGGCAATGTCTTTACGAATCCGCGGGATGACCTGCTCGCTGCGGATCTCTTTGTCGCCAATCACGATGGTATACGGCACTTTGGCAACTTCGGCGGCGCGGATTTTTTTGCCGACTGATTCGTTAGAATTATCAATCCCCAGCCGTAGCCCAAGCTGCTTGGATCGCTCCAAAATGGTCTCGGCGTAGGCTACCGTTGCCTCTTCTTGATTGACGGTAATCAGCCGCACCTGCTCCGGGGCCACCCAAATTGGAAACTTACCGGCCGTATGCTCAATGTACACCGACAAAAACCGTTCAATTGAGCCAAGAATGGCTTTGTGAATCATTGCCGGGCGCTGTTTCTCACCATGCTCATCGGTGTACTCCAACTGGAAACGCTCCGGCTGCACAAAATCGAGCTGAACAGTTGCACACTGCCAGCGCCGGCCCAAAGCATCAGATACGTAAATATCGATTTTAGGGCCATAAAAAGCTGCCTCGCCGAGCTCCACCTTGTAATCAAGCTCCTCCTCTTTGGCAATCCGTTCTAATATTTCCTGAGCCTGCTCCCACAGCTTAGGATCACCAAAGTAATTCTCGCTATCATCTCGGAAGGAAAGATCGACGCTCAGCGGCATATCCAACACCAGATACATCTCCTTGACCATCCCTAGTAAACTGCGCATTTCGGCCTCGATCTGATCTGGCCTTACGAAAGCATGGGAGTCATCCTGCGTGAGAGCCCTCACTCGAGATAGTCCATGGATTTCTCCGCTCTTTTCATCCCGATACATGGTCGTCGTTTCCATGTAGCGTTGCGGCAAATCCCGATAGCTGCGGGGGCGACTGGCGTAAATTTGAGTAACATGCGGGCAGTTCATCGGCTTCATCATAAATTCATCATCCGATTCAACACTAGAAACCGAGAAACGCTCCGGATATTTATCGTAATGGCCGGACACCTTATATAGATCCACCTTGGTCATGTGCGGTGCCCAGACTGCTTCATAGCCGCCTCGCCGCTGTAATTCTTCAGAAAATTTAATTAATTCGTTGCGCAGCACGGTGCCGCGGGGCGTAAAAATAGGCAGTCCCGCACCCACCAGATCAGAAATGACGAATAGATCCAGCTCCTGTCCAAGTTTGCGGTGGTCGCGCTTGCGGGCTTCGTCCAGCATGTTCAAATGAGCTTTCAGCTCTTTGTCCCTCATGAAAGCCACACCGTAGAGGCGCTGCATTTGGGCGTTTTTTTCGTTGCCGCGCCAGTAAGCGCCGGCTATCCGCATCAGCTGAAAGGCGCCGACTTTGCCGGTGGATTCGAGGTGCGGCCCGCGGCACAGATCGGTGAAGTCGCCATTCTTATAAAACGATACGCTCGCCACAGCGGCATCACCTTCGGCAATGGTGCCTAGCTCATTCGCATCCAAATCTTTGGCCACAGTGGTACCGGCCCGCTTTAGATCGTTCAATAATTCTTCCTTGTAGGGCTGTTTTTGAGCCTGGGCCCAGGCAATCGCCTCGTCAATCGGCTTTTCAAAGCGTTCAAACGGCTGGTCAGCCTCGATGATTTTGTGCATTTCGGCCTCAATTTTCTCAAAATCTTCTTCGGAAATCTTGGTTTCTGGCCCCAGGTCGATATCGTAATAAAAGCCATGCTCAACCACCGGCCCAACGCCAAATTTTGCTTCTGGCCAGAGGTGCTGGACGGCATTAGCCATAATATGCGCCAGCGAATGCCGCATGGCTGGTAATTGATCAGAATTGGTTTGGTCTGATGCTTCAGGCATTTTTACTCCTTGAAATTAAAAAAGACGCTCCCATTAAATACTCTCGCACGGTATTTAATCTAGCGTCTCGGTCCTGGGCTTACCTGCTTGTTGGCTTCCAGGAGGTTCCACCTCGACATTTACTCTTGCAACTGCCTGTATCGCCGGCTGTTGCCACAACTCACGGAGCTCCCTGGTTGGTGAATCCACGTCTCTGCTCTCTTGCAGTATAGCACCGCGCTCCGGCAAATAAAAAAGGGTTAAATGATCTCGCATGTCATTTAACCCTTTTTATCGCTTGTGAGACAAAACAATCTCGTCAAAACTTCGCGTCGACTGATTACTATAGCAAGGTTAGT
>CAYZSM010000083.1:0-3972 GCA_964481105.1 uncultured Candidatus Saccharibacteria bacterium
ACCGGCTAGAAAACCAGATAAAAAAATCTCGTTCTTTCACCAAAACACCTCCCAAAACTCCACCTCACACATAAGTCTCTCAAACTTTGCTCGTGGCGAATTGTATTCGTACAAGAACTGCGAGCACAACAAAAACAAAAATCCTTTACAAAAACAAAAAGTTGACTGTCGATTAGGTGACCTTGCCAGCAAAAACAAAAACAGCAAGTCAAGATGCACCAAAACAAACACCAAAATAAACACAAACAGCACGTACCAGTACTACTCGAACAAGTCCTCCACTATCTGGAGCCGCGGCCAGGGGATTCCTACCTTGACCTGACGGCCGGCTATGGCGGTCATGCGCGAGTTGTGCGGGAACGAACTGGAAGCCTCACAAAAATGGTACTCGTCGATCGTGATCCAAATGCGGTCGCGGAGCTTCGCAAGGAGTTCAAAGGCGATGCCGTCACTTTGCGACAGCAAGATTTTTTGAGCGCGTCGCGTGAACTGGCCGCTGAAGGGCAGCAGTTCGACCTTATTTTGGCTGATTTGGGCGTATCGTCACCGCACCTTAACGAGGGCTCCCGCGGCTTTGCCATTACTATGGACGGACCGCTGGACATGCGCATGGACCCCACTCAGGAACTGACGGCCGCGACTATAGTCAATACCTATAGCGAGACCAAACTCAGTGAACTGCTGCGGCACTACGGCGAAGAACCAAAAGCCGCCCGGATTGCTCAGGCAATCCTGCGGGCCAGGCCACTCCATACCACGAGTGAGCTGGCGGCCATCGCCAAGCAGGTCTGGCCGGGGCATAGTCGGATTCATCCGGCAACGCGAACTTTCCAAGCGCTGCGCATAGCCGTCAATGACGAGCTGGGCCAGTTGGAACAGAGCTTGCCGCTGTGGTTCGAACTGCTAGCGCCAGGCGGCCGAATTGCCGTCATTAGCTTCCACAGTTTGGAAGACCGTATTGTTAAGCGGGCTTTCCAGGAAGTTGCCGGCGCAGGCTACGATGCCGAGCTGCAGCTGTTAAATAAAAGTCCAGTTGTGGCAGCCCCCACTGAAATCGTTTTTAATCCGCGTGCTCGCAGCGCTAAGTTGCGTGCCGCAGTGAAAATAAAAAAGAAAGGGAATACTTATGCCGATTCAGGTTAAAAGTAGCTCCCGAGCCTACAAGATCCACGTTCACGTGGTCCACTAGTAGGCGAAAGCACCCCAGCCCTGCAAAATTCAGGGCTGGGGCAAACATAAACATAAAAACAAAATATCTATGACATACTCAAGCTCACTGGCCATGAATCGTTCCCGCTATCAGGGACGGAATCAAAATTCAGTCAGTTTTCGGGCTACCGCCCGCACGCTCGGCCCCATCAGCAACACGATTATTCTTATTGTCCTGGCGTGTTTATTGGGCTTGCTGTATTTAACACAGGTCACTAAAACCAATGCCTTCGGCTACCAGATCAATGGCTTGCAAGAGCGACAATCACAGCTCAAAAGCCAGCATGACGACCTGGAAGTTTCTTCAGCCCGTCTGCAATCTCTGCAGCGCGTCAAAGCCAGTCCGCAGGCCAAGAATCTCGTATCGGTGGCGCCGTCGGCTACTGTCCAAAACTAAAGCTTATCGCAGGTTGCTGCCGCTGGTAAAAAGGCGGCCGAAACTGTATAATAAGCTTCAAATGGCTCCGCAAAATAAAAACGCTCTGACGCAGTCAATTACTCGAGTTCGTATCTGGTACGGGCTATTGGTATTGGCGCTGGGGATCTTTGGTGTGCGGCTGTTTTACGTTCAGATCATCCACTATAACTATTACAAGGCGGCGGCGCTGAGCGACCAGCTAAAACAATATGAAATTCCAGCCACCAGGGGGATTATCAAGGCCTATGATGGCAGTAACATGCTGCCGATTGTTCTTAATGAAAAGTTGTATACGCTATATGCCGATCCGATCTATGTAAAAAAACCGGATGACGCAGCGGTGAAAGTTGCAGGCGTGATGGGCGGCGATAGTGGCAAGTACGAAAGCCTGATACGTGCTAAAAATACGCGTTATGTCGTACTTGCGAAGAAGTTAAGTAAAACCCAGCATGATAAAATTACCGCTTTGAAATTGCCAGGAATTGGCACAGTCGCCCAGGATTATCGCACCTATCCGCAAGCCAGCCTAGCCTCGCAATTGCTGGGCTTCGTGAATGATGATGGAGTAGGAAAATACGGCATTGAGCAGGCGCTCAATCAAGAGCTGCAGGGCCGGGCAGGGGAGTTGAAGGCTATTACTGACGCCAGCGGTGTACCGCTGGCGGCCAGCAAATCAAATACCAGCCGGGCGCCACAGAAGGGCCGTGATGTGGTGCTAACCATTGATTTGGCAATGCAGCAGCAGCTGGAAAGCATTTTGTCGGAAGGTGTTAAAAATGCCAAAGCCAGCTTTGGCAGTGCATTAATCCTGGATGCTCGAACCGGTGCCGGAAAGGCCATAGCCAACGCGCCAACGTATGATCCGGCCAAGTACTACGAAGTGAGCGATCCGGCGCTGTTCCAGAATGCCAGTGTTACCAATGCAATTGAAATCGGCTCAACTATGAAAACGCTGACCACCGCCGCGGCACTCGATCAAGGCGCTGTGCAAGAGGGAACCACCTATTATGATCCGGCTTCATGGGTGGTTGACGGTTTTCGAATCACCAATATTGAAGAAGATGGCGGAGCAGGGACCAGAGGACTGAAGGAAATCCTTAATTTGTCGCTGAATACTGGTGCCACATGGGAATTAATGCAAATGGGCGGCGGTGACATCAATAGCAAGGCGCGAACCGCTTGGCACGATTATCTGGTGAATCACTATCGGTTCGGCAAGCCGACTGGTATTGAACAGGGCTATGAAAGTGACGGTTATGTGCCACCGCCAGCCAATAATGGGGCCGGCATTAATCTGACCTATGCTAACACCTCGTTCGGACAAGCCATGACGGCTACACCAATCCAGGTAGCCGGAGCTTTGGCGGCAGTCGTCAATGGCGGCACCTATTACCAGCCGCACTTGATAGATCAAACTGTTGATGCCAGCGGTCAAGTTACCAAAACACCAACTAAGATCATCGAGAAGAATGTCGTTAACAGCAAAACTAGTCAGGAAATTATTCCATTGATGCAATATGTGGTCGATCATCACAACTTCGTGCCGGCGTTTGATCAAGGCGCCTTTGTGGTTGGCGGTAAGACCGGCACGGCCCAGATAGCCAAGCCTGGAGGCGGCTATGAGGACAGTATTTTTAATGGCACCTACAGCGGTTTTGTCGGCGGAGACCGGCCGCAGTACGTCATTGTGGTCTTTATGAATCGGCCGACAACGCCTGGCTATGCTGGTACGGCCGCGGCTCAGCCGGTATTTGGCCGCCTAGCTCACATGCTGATTGATGATTCCTACGTTACACCGAGAAAACAGTAATTCTATGCCCAAAAATGCTATAATAAAACGAAATCCACATCTATGAACACACTGCACATTGCCATTACTACCGACAACTTGATCCATGTTTTGTTACTTGGTTTTCTGGGCTTCGCAATTAGCATGCTAGTGACGCCGCTATATACCACCGTCGCCTACAACCAACAGTGGTGGAAGCGTCAACGGACTGACGCCTGGTCGGGCGGCAAAGCTACCGTCTATGCGAAGTTGCACGCCGCAAAGCACAAGCGCAATATTCCGACTATGGCCGGCTTAATTTTTGTACTGTCCATTGCTCTTGTTACCCTTGTTGGGAATCTTGATCGCGGCCAAACCTGGTTGCCGCTGGCTGGTATGCTCGGAGCAGGGGCTATTGGACTGATGGATGACGCCATGAATGTCCGCGGCAATGGTGGCGGCGTGGCCGGCATGAGTGCTCGCACCAAGTTTGGCTTGTATAGCGCGGTGGCTATCGCTGGCGGCTGGTGGTTTTACGATAAGCTCGATGTCGCTTCCATCTATTTACCCGGCATCC
>CAYZSM010000084.1:0-3955 GCA_964481105.1 uncultured Candidatus Saccharibacteria bacterium
GGTAGCATTACTTCGACAAGTAACGGCCAGCCAGATAGTTTTAGCTTACCGGTTGGGCCGGCTATCGCCGTGGGCGTACGCTTGCCACAGCCACCATCGCCTGAAAACAGCGAAACCTGACTTACACTAAAAACGTCCGAGTCTCATGCGGGAACTGCGCCCCATATAGATATTCACTGAGGATAGCGTTAACTTCGCGGGCCAGATTGGGCAGCTGCTCCTGTTCGCTCGCCGAGAATTTCTGGAGCACGAACGCTTCAGCTTTGATCCTGGCTGGCTTTTTAGGACCGACACCAATCCGAATACGACCATACTCTTCACCGAGGATTTCACTGATGGATTTTACACCCTTATGGCCGGCCGACGAGCCGCCAACCCGCAGCCGAATCTGCCCGAAATCAATATCCAGCTCATCGTGAATAACCGCTACCCGGCTGGCCTCGATTTTATAAAAATTAATCACCGCCTGAACCGCCTGCCCGCTGAGGTTCATAAAAGTTGTCGGCTTGATGGCAATAACTCGGGTATCACCGACCTGACCGGTGCTGAGCAGGCAGCGCAAATCTTTTTTCTGGATCCATTCATTCATTTCGGCAGTTTTGCCAACAAATTCGTCAAGACACAGAAAACCGACATTGTGACGCGTGCCGTCATATTCCTGACCAGGATTACCAAGTCCGACCAACAGAGTAGTTTTATTGAGTCCAACGGTGTAAAAGTTGGTTGGATCACTAGTTTGCGGGCGCTGCGTGAGCCACGACATCAGGCGGTTCGCTTTTCTTTAGTCGGGCTATTGCCGTGCTTGTGGGCAGTGTGTTTTTCAATAAACCACAGCTGTAGCGGCGTGCCTTCGTAGCCGTAGGCTTTGCGCATGCGGGTTTCCAGGTAGCGGCGGTAACTCCAGTGTACGTAGCGCGTCTGGCTGCCAAAAATTTTGAAGGCTGGGATGGGATTGTCCGTTTCTTGGACCATGTAATTGAGCTTTGGCGCCCGACCCTTTAAGCCGGCCGGCGGATGAGCATCAATAGCCTGGCGCAGCCATTTATTAAGCTCCGGCGTTGCAATACGCTTATGGCGTCGTTCATCAATCTCCAGTGCTAAATCAAACAGCTTAGTGACATTTTGGCCGGTGACACTACTGGTAAAAATCAGCGGTGCCCACGGCACAAAATCAAATGTTTGGGCTATGCGCGGCGCGAGATCATCGCGGGTATAGGCGTCTTTTCCTTCGGCAATATCCCATTTGCTAACCACCAGCACCAGACCGCGCCCGGCCTCCTTCACCATGCCGGCGATCTTTTGATCAAGCTGGACGTTCAGTTCGCTGACATCCATTAGCACCAGCACGACATCGGCTTGCTCAATAGCCGCTAGTGCCCGGATAACACTAAAGCGCTCAATCCCGACCTCAATCTTGCCAGACCGGCGGATGCCGGCAGTATCCAGCAGTTCAATTTCCCGTCCTTTGTACTTCACTACCGCATGGTTGACGTCGCGTGTAGTGCCAGCTCGGTCAGCAACTATAGCCTGCTGTTTTTTAGCCAAGGTGTTAAACAGCTGGGATTTACCGACATTTGGCCGGCCGACGATGGCTAAGCGCAGCCGGTCATCGGCTTCGCGAATAGTGGCCGGCGGAATAACGTCGCTCAGCGCCTCGAGCAACTGCTCGATACCCCGCGTTTGGGTAGTGCTAGTCTGAAACATCAGCTTGATACCCAGCCGCTCAAATCGATCTAAATCTTGACCCTTGGCCTTGTCAATCTTGTTGATAATTAAAAATACCGGCTTGCGGGATTTCAAGGCCATCTTGGCGACCCGACGATCTTCGTCGGTAATGGGCACATCGGCCTCCACCATCACCCAGATAACATCAGCGCTGTCAGCGGCCTGAACAACTTGCTCTTGAATCGTCGACTCAAAGTCATCTTCCGGATCTTTTATACCGGCGGTGTCCACCAGCCAAAAATCCCCTTCCCCATAGCTGGCCTTGGCCATGATACTGTCGCGGGTTGTTCCGGCCTCGCGGGCCACAATCGCCTCTTTGCGATCGAGGATGGCATTAAACAGACTGGACTTGCCTACATTAGCCCGGCCGACAATTGCCACAATTGGAGTCTTTTGTGTCATCACCCTCTAGTATAACAGAGAGAGCCCTATTGACAGGAATAATAAATTATTTCTTATACTTCTCTGTAATTGCCAGAACCGAGCTGGCCCAATTCGTATTCTCCAAAACCGGTTCGATGCAAGGCTTTGACGCTGTAGCCCAAAGCGCCAAAAGTACGGCGGATTTGACGGTTGCGGCCTTCCTGCATAGTGACGCGCCAGCTATGGCCTTTCGAATCTAGAACTTCTAATTGCAGCCGGCTGGGGCCGTCATCCAAAGCCACACCGTCCCCGGTAATTATCGCCTGGTCCGCAGCAGTTAAAGCTTTGTCGAGACTGACTTCGTAGATTTTGGTTTTTTGGTAACGCGGATGAGTTAAGCGATTCGCCAGCTCTCCGTCGTTAGTTAGCAGCAATAATCCGGAGGAATCTTTATCCAGCCGCCCGACCGGCTTTAAGGCATGGAATTCCGCCGGTAGCAGCTCATACACTGTTTTGCCTCCTTGCCCGTCTCGAGAACAGATGTAGCCAACTGGTTTATTGAGCATAATTGTGACGGGCTTGACAGGCGGTGTAATAGGCTGCTTGTCAAGAGTCACCTTATCAGAGGTAGAGACAGTTTCCCCTATTTGTGCCAGGTGACCGTTTATAGTTACTTTGCCTTCGGTAACGGCCTGATCGGCGCGGCGACGACTCAGCCCCGTTGCCAAAGCCACGAATTTATTAATACGCATATTTCTATGGTAGCAGTTTACTGGTTAGAGGGCGATGCTGCTGGGATCGTTGGGATCGTCTACTGCGTCAGCTTCAGCGGGAGTAGCTAGACCGGAAGCGGCCGGAGTTATTTGGGCAGCAGCCGGTTCAGCAGCAGCCGGAGTGGCAGCCGTTTCCGCGGGAACAGCTGCAGCCGCTGCGTCAGGTGCAACAGTTGCTGCTGGAGCTGGAGTTGCAACCGGAGTTACATCAGGAGTCGCTACGGGGGCAGGTTCGGCTGGCGCGGCTTCTACGGCGGGCTCGGGCGCTGGCGCGACAGCTGGGATTTCTGGCTCAGCGGGTGCTTGAGCGGCATTTTCCTCATTGGCCAGCAGTGTTGTGATGTCTTTTTGGGGTTCAGAATCGATAGGTTTGATAACTTTTTTATTGGCAATGATAACGTTACCCACGGGAGCGGGGGTAACTGCGGCTGGCTCAGCGGCAGGCGCAGGCGGCATGGCTGGTTCGGGCATGGGTGCAGGAGTTACGGCAGCAGCCGCGTCAGGAATCGTCGGTGAATCAGGTACAACAGTTGCTGCCGGAGCTGGAGTGGCAACCGGCGCAGCTTCAGCAGCTGGTGCCGGTGCAGTTTCCGGGGGTGGAGTGCTGGCTACTAATTCCTGCACTGCCCCAGCAATTAAAACGTCATCAGTGGGGCTGTCGGCGGATTCAGTTGGAGTAATAACATCGGTGGGTTTACTTTCGGCGGCAACGGCTGGAGTGGTGGGTTCGGAACTGGCACCGGCTACAAAGTCTTCAATTTGGGCTTCCATGGCGGCTTCTTCCTGAGCGGCAGGTTCGGCTATACCGGTTGTTGGATCAGAAACGGGCGCTGTTACCGCCGGCGTAACTGCAGCCGGCGCTGGACTGACAGTTGCCGCAGCAGGTGGTGTTGCAGGCTCGGTGGGTTCGGGTGTGACGACCGGAGTCGGATCAGGAGCAGTAACTACCACGGGTTCTGGTGCTGGCGCGACCGGCTCGGGAGTTGGAGCGACCACCGGCGGTTCGGCCGGAGGCGGGGTCACTACTGGAGGATCAGCGACTGGTGGCGGCGCAGGAGGTTCGGCGGCAGGAGCCGGCGGCGGAGGCGGCGCTT
>CAYZSM010000085.1:0-3939 GCA_964481105.1 uncultured Candidatus Saccharibacteria bacterium
CAAGGCTTCCGGCTGCTTGGCATCGGCAATAGTCTCACCAATCTGGGCGTCAGCCACACCGGTCAGCTGCACAATATCCCCAGCAATTCCTTCCGGCACTTCAAACTTGCTGACACCGTGACTCATAAATACCAGATCGACTTTAGCTTTCGCCACCTGGCCGTCTTTTTTACAAAGCGCCACCTGATCTCCGGCTTTTACCCGGCCCCGCGTAATGCGGCCAATGGCATATTTGCCTTTGAAACTGTCGTGCGCCAGAGCGGTAACCAGCATTTGAAATGGCTTGTCGAGCTCAACTGACGGCGCCGGTACATGTTCAATCACGGCATCAAATACCGGTTCTAGGTCGGCTGCAGCTTCGGGATCAGCGGGGATATCTTTCCAGGCTTTGCCAGCGCGGCCAATAGCGTAATACACCGGGTAGTGCAGCTGATCTTCGTGGACGGCCAGCTCCAAAAACAGATCAGCCAGCTCATCTTCCACTTCCCTAATCCGCGAACCATCTTTATCAATTTTGTTAATAATCACGATTGGTTTCAGTTCAGCGGCTAGCGCTTTGCCGAGTACAAACTTAGTTTGCGGCATAGGGCCTTCTTGAGCATCAACAATTAACAAGCAGCCATCAGCTAAGTTCAGCGTCCGTTCCACTTCACCCGAAAAATCGGCATGGCCCGGTGTATCAATTATGTTAATCCGATAATCATTGTGCTGCACGGCCGTAACTTTGGCCGTGATGGTAATTCCCCGCTCTTTTTCCTGGTCGCCGCTATCCATAATCAAATCCTGCGACATTTCGGCCTGATTATCCCGAAAAGTTTGCGACTGCTTGAGCAAACCATCCACCAGCGTCGTCTTGCCGTGGTCAACATGAGCGATAATCGCGATATTCCTGATTTTAGTCGGATCCTGCGTGGTTTTCATAGTCGTTGTTGTAGTCGTTTCCAATAAAAAAGGCGCTTAGCTAAAAGCGCCCGGCTTTCTATCTGTAATTATAGCATAAGCAACAGGTTTAAGCAAAGATAGCGGCTAGACTTTTTGAACTGACGGCCCGAATACCTGCAGGTTTATCCGCAACCACTCCATTTTAGTGGTGCGGGAGAACTACTTGTGCACCACTAAAAAAGAGTGGTCTCTAAAGTAATGAGTCTATAGAGCGAGAATGGTTCAGACTAGACTGACTTGCGCATAACAACTATTAATACTATAATATGTTTATGTTTGCTGGTTTTCCGCGAAGCTCAAAGCCCAAAGAAGATCCTTTCGCCGCCGCTCAAAGGGGCAACGTTTTATTACCGCAATTTTTAAATCAAACAGAATTTACGCTAGCAGCTGCTTACTACGATTGCGAGTTAACATTTAATCCAGAGAATCTAGCGGTTGGAGCAACTGAAATCGGCCTTACACATCACTTAGATTATAAATTAAAACCCTCTCAGGAAAACAAGATCGAGAGTCCTGGAAATATATATATGGTGCTTCGTAGCCGTAAGCCTTACGGAGGCGTGTTTACTTTAGAGCTTAATCCAGCAAATATAGCTCAAGAGCCGACGCTTAAGAAAGTTAACACCGCGATCTGGCTAAGTGCTCTTGTTATACAGAAGGCTGGTAATTGCCAAAAATACGACCTTGGCTATGCTCATAAAGTTCTGAACCACGAGCTACGGAACAAGCACAATCAAAAGCATGCGCAGAAACTGGCAAAACAAGTGCCAATTCTTGGATATCAGGAGCTCAATCCTCTGAACTAGTGTGTTACGAACGTCAAAGCGTGGCCGACTCGGCCGGCGCGGCCGGCGCGGCCGATGCGGTGGACGTAATCCTGGTATGATTGCGGTTGGCTAAAGTTAACTACATGGGTAATGTCGGCAACATCTATGCCGCGGGCGGCCACATCGGTCGCTACTAAAATGGTGGTTTGGCTGCGTTTGAAGCTTTCCAGAGCTCGCTGACGTTGGCCCTGGGTTTTGCCGCCGTGAATGGCGTCGGCCTTAAAGCCGCGGCTTACTAGCTCATTACTAAGTCGTTCCACACTGCGCTGCGTTTCGTCAAAAACAATAACTTTTTCGACTGCTTCTTGCAGGAGTAGGTCATGCAATTTGTCCATTTTGTCATGCGGACCGGCATAACGGATCACGTCTTGGTGCACATGATCACTACTTTCGCCGCTTTTGACAGATACCGTTTCCGGATCGCGCGAAAAATTCTGAATCAGGCTGGTTACCCTTGAGTCCATAGTTGCCGAGAAAAAGAAGGATTGACGCTCAGCTGCTAATTGTTTCAGGATGAAGCTGACGTCCGGCAAAAAGCCCATGTCTAGCATGCGGTCGACTTCGTCGAGAACTACAATGTTGAAATTGTCCAACTTGAGGGTGCCGCGTTCCAGGTGATCTTTGATACGGCCAGGAGTGCCAATGACCATTCGGGGTCGAGCCCGCAGGTCACGCAGTTGTGGACCCATGCCGGCGCCGCCAATTAAGACTGCACCGCTAAAACCGCCGCTCTTGCCAATACTGCGGCATTCAACCTCAATTTGCTGCGCCAGTTCGCGAGTTGGCGCCACAATCAATGCCCGGGCGTTTTGGCGCTTAATAAGCGCATCAATAACCGGAATAGCGAAGGCTGCTGTTTTGCCGGTGCCGGTGTTAGCAATACCAATAATATCGCGGCCAGCGAGTCCCAAAGGAATTGTTTGATCTTGGATGGGTGACGGTGTCACAAAGCCTTTAGCCTCCAGGTTTTGGTGGATGACTGGACTAACCTCAAAATCATTAAACTTGTGCTGTGGTTGGTAGTCGGCAGCTTGTGTTGGCTTGGCTATCGCCACAAAACGAGCTGGATCGATGTATTCGCCGCCGCGCTTATTACCGCCGGAGCGTCCGCCGCGGCGATTGCCTTGCCGCGCCGAGTTATAGACTGAATATTTATATGAAGCCATTAAAAAATGAACCCTGTTTCTGTCAGCACCTTAATAGCGGTGCGAACTTAGATTTATACTCGATTGTCTTTCATGAAATCGAGTAATCTATCTAGTTCCAGACCCGGATTCATATAAAACAATTACTCTTACATTAGCACGATCCAGGCTAAGTGTCAACGAAGTTCTAAAGTTCGACGTAACCAAGTTCGTGGAAAAAATCTCGCCATACCGGTTCTAAGCCGGGATTTTGCTCCCATTCGTCAGGCGTAAGCTCCTCACGCTCGAAAGCTTGTGTTCGATCAGCCAAGGCTTGGACAACTGATATGTTATACCAAGCCGCACCCTTCGTTTCTTCAATACTTGGAGCAAGCTCACCTTCGGCCTGAGAGGTGGTGTACACCCACCAGTTATGATGATCCCCGCCAGAACGCCGGCAAATATTGTCAACTCGACGATTAGTAATGGCGGTGCGCTGCAGGCCACTGATAGCGATAATTAATCCCAACTCTTCACGCACTTCATTAACCGCAGCTTGCTCAGGGTTACCATGCTCATCAATATGACCAGCTGGTGGTGCAATACCAATCGGAAACTTTGCCCGCTTTAAAAGGGCAATTTTGTCATCTCGTTCAATGATCACACCGACACTGGTATTGTCGCACTCTTTAGCCATTACAATAAGTATAACATAATTACAACAAAATATTTACTAAAATGCAGGTACATGTTTTAATAGAATTATGCAAGGACCAGTCAGCCCTGATGCCGCTTTGGCCCATCACGTCGAAGGCGAGGGTCAAATGGCGCTGTTTTTTAGACATAATGCGCTCAGTCGTGAAGCTGGCGATAAAGTAGTTAACGGCAGTCCCGATTTACTTTGGCTAGGAAGAAGCGTGTTGGGGCAAGTAGGTGTTGATGTTCAAGCAAACGGGCAAGCAGTGCGCCACAATGGAGCGGGTATATTTGTGCCTGTTAGTTTCGAGGCTTATACACCAATTGGCGCGACGCTCTTGGACGACATG
>CAYZSM010000086.1:0-3839 GCA_964481105.1 uncultured Candidatus Saccharibacteria bacterium
CGATCTAGACGGCCAACGAGCCTACAAACTGGCCAGAGCAGGCAAAACAGTGGTATTGGAGCCTCGCCCAGCCACCGTCCATCGCTTTGAAATGGTGGATTACAGCTACCCGTCGGTCCGCCTGATTGCCGAAGTCTCCTCCGGCACCTATATCCGCAGCCTGGTCAGCGATCTGGGCGAAGCACTCGGCACCGGCGCCTACACCACGGCCCTGCGCCGCACCACTGTCGGTCCTTATAATATTTCCCAGGCCGCCTCTGTTAAGCAGCCCGATCTTCTCGACCATTTCTTAACTGTTGATTAACTTCCTTGCACGGTACGCCGCCGACACTCTATTTTAGTGGTGTACAAGTAGTTCTCCTGCACCACTAAAAAAGAGTGCTCATGAAGACTACCTGCAGGAAGATCCATTATGAAAGCTCGGCCCAAACTACAAATTGCCCTTGATCAGCCGCACATTGATGCTTTGGAGCAGCGAGCCAGTGCAATGGGCTTCAATTCGGCCACTGCTCTGGTACGATGGCTGGCCGTAACAGAGATAACGCGGCCGCAACACGAACCGCTGCTTACCAAAGAAAGCCAATTGGCAATTCGCTATTTTGAGCTTATTTTAGCCTTCAGAGCGTCTCCTGTTGTATCTTTTCAGCAGGCGTTGCAGTGCGTAAGCTTGGCCTTACGGTCACAATACTACCGCGACACTTTGGATAGAGCGGTAACAGACTACACAAAACTCTAATCCACCTAACTACCAGGTGATGTGTTTGACATTTCTTTACTAGTATGATATAGTGTCAACTATGAGTAATGAATTTGGTTCTGAAAGTCGCCCGACTCTTTTAGATGTTCTCCGAACTCGCAAGCATAATCATGATGTTAGATATGAGCGTGAGCTGTCAAAGACACTTATTAGTGGTGTTGCTGGAAGCGCTACCACTGCAGCCGTTGTTTACTGTGCAGTTAAGGGCCAGGCTCTGGAAGCAGGTGCTTTTGCCTTTGGTACAGCGTTGAATGCTGCCGTGGGAGCAATGAATTTACGGATAGCAGGCGTGTCTTACCAAAGAGCTTTAACTCTTGGTGATGAAATCGCCATGCATGAGCACCAAGCAGATAATACCGATGTGCCAGCTCAGACCATAGCTGGACCTGACAAACAGTAACGCTCCTTAGCTGCATGCATTATTGAGAGAGCAGTTGCATTAGGGGTCACGATCTGTTAGAATGAGCGGTAGATGATTACTAAGGACAAGAAAACTGCCGCGATCAAGAGCGCGCAGGTTCACGATAAAGACACTGGCGGTGCCAGTGCGCAGGTGGCTGTGCTCAGCGAGCGCATAAAGGAGTTGACCGAGCACCTTAAGATTAATAAGCATGATTTTATGGCGCGGCGCGGTTTGCTGCAGATGGTTGGTAAGCGCCGGCGATTGCTGCGCTACATTGCGAAACGCGATAGCCAGGCGTACTTGGCTCTCATTCAGAAACTCGGCATTCGCCGCTAGCGTGCCCAGACTAGCGATCTTGATCATTCGAGATCCCAAGCTTGTGCACATTAACTAATCATTAGGAGCCTCTTTCTCTTCAGAGCAACAGATATAACGTGGGCGTTTTAGCACAAGCGGCGCGGGTATATTTGAACCCTGACGAGAAAATACTCCAACAATCCAACAGAAAGGTCACGAATGGCAGCAGTTAAGAACCCGATGGGTAAAGAAATTATCAAGGTTGAAACCGAGCTTTGCGGGCGGCCGCTAAGCTTGGAAGTCGGGCGGGTTGGTTTCCGGACCAGCGCTTCAGTCCTGGTGCGTTACGGCGATACCGTGGTGCTCGGTACGGCCATGGTTGGCAAGACGCCGATTGCCATGGATTATTTCCCCCTGAGCATTGATTATGAAGAAAAAATGTATGCTGCTGGCAAAGTCAGCGGCTCGCGCTTTATTAAGCGGGAAGGCCGTCCGTCTGACGACGCCATTTTGATTGGCCGCCTGATTGACCGGCCTATACGGCCGCTGTGGCCCAAGGGCTACCGGCACGAAGCCCAGGGTGTGGCGACTGTGCTCAGCATGGATCCTGAATTTCGCCCGGACATGATTGCTATGATCGCCATGAGCGCCGCCTTTATGCTCAGCGGCGCGCCGTTTGACGGCCCGGTGGCTGGCCTGCGCGTTGGTTTGGTCGATGGCAAGTACACGGCTTTTGCCACTCCCGAACAGCTTGACGCCGGCGATCTCGATTTAGTCGTTGCCGGTACCAAAAACGGCGTCATGATGGTGGAAGCCGGCGCCAGCGAGGTCAGCGAAGATCAAGTCGCCGAAGCCATCGCTTATGCTTTTGATGCCATGCAGCCAGCCATCGCCCTGCAAGAGGAACTCGCTAAAAAAGTTGGTGTCACCAAGCAGGAATTCACCCTCAGCTTGCCGGATAGCAGCATCCAGAACACCGTGAACGAATGGCTGGAAGGCAAGTTGGGCGAAGATTTGCGCAAGCCATATCCCGAGCGCAACGTCCTGCTTCAGCAGCTCAAAGACGAAATGCACAATGAACTGACCGACAAGCTTGGCGACGAATATGCGGCCCTGAAGAGCGATTACGACGAAGCCTTTAATTCCGCTGTGCACAAAGACGTGCGCAAGGGTATTATTGAGCACAACGTCCGGCCCGACGGGCGCAAATTAACCGAAGTCCGGGCGCTGCACAGCGAAATCGGCCTGCTGCCGCGGGCGCACGGCTCCAGCATCTTTACCCGCGGCCTGACCCAAGCCTTCAACATTGTCACCCTGGCGCCCTTAAGCTATGTCCAGCTGGTCGACACCATGGAAAAAGAGGGCGAGCGGCGCTACATCCACCATTACAACGCTCCCGGTTACACGGTTGGCGAAGTCAGGCGCCTCGGTTCACCGGGCCGCCGCGAAATCGGCCACGGTTACCTGGCGGAGCGGGCTCTGACCGCCGTACTGCCCAGCGAAGCGGATTTTCCATACATGATTCGCAGCGTCACCGAAATTATGAGCCAGAACGGCTCGACCAGCATGGCGGCCACCTGTTCCAGCTGCTTAGCGCTGTTGGATGCCGGCGTTCCGCTCAAAGACATGGTCAGTGGCATTGCCATGGGCCTGATGATTGAGGATGGCAAACCGTACATTTTGAGTGACATTGCCGACGCCGAGGATTTTGCCGGCGACATGGACTTTAAGGTTACCGGCACACCAAACGGTATCACGGCGCTGCAAATGGACATGAAAGTCCACGGCCTGCCAGTGAGCGTGCTCAAGCAAGCTCTGGAACAGGGCCGCGAGGGCCGGGCGCACATTTTGGCGCACATGAAGACCGTCATCGACAAGCCCGGCGAAATCAGTCCCTACGCGCCGCGAGTTGAGTCCATCCACATCAATCCCGACAAAATCCGCGAGGTCATCGGCAAGGGTGGTGAGACCATCCAGCGCATCACCGGTGAAACCGGCGCTGATATCGATATTAAGGACGATGGCACGGTAATGATTGCCAGTCCAAACGGTGAATCAATCGCCGCCGCCAAGCAAATGATCAACGACATTGTCGCTGAACCCGAAGTCGGCACCATTTACCATGACAAGCCAGTTGTCAGCGTCATGGACTTTGGCGCTTTCGTGCAAATCATGCCCGGCAAAGACGGTCTGGTGCACATTAGTGAGCTCGCCGACAACCGCGTTGAAAAAACCAGCGATGTCGTCAAAGAAGGCCAACTGGTCACCGTGAAATTAGTCGCCATCGATGACCGGGGCCGCCTGCAGCTATCCATGAAAGCCGCCCAGCGCGAACTCAACGATAAGAAGTAGACATGAACCAGCTAGAAAAATGGCACCAGA
>CAYZSM010000087.1:0-3803 GCA_964481105.1 uncultured Candidatus Saccharibacteria bacterium
GGTGTCGCTATTTTTGGCAGTGATGACGAGGCGCAGGCCTACTATCAGATTTATTTTGACGAGCGGGACATATCCAGAAAATACAATATGGCTATTACAGGCAATCAGATTACCTGGTGGCGTGATGACGCCCATTTCTCTCAGCGCTTTACCATGACCATAGAAAAAGACCGGCTAGTTACCAGCGGTGAGATGTCACGGGATGGTGGCGAGTGGGAAAAAGACTTGTCGCTGATTTATGTAAAATCGGCCCATTAGCTCGCCGTGTGCTAACTAAACAATAAGATTGCCAAAACATCCACGGAATGTTAATGTAATGCAATGGAATTTGGTAGAGCAGCCCGGGGTGTCGCGCTAGCCTCGGCTTTAGGCCTTGCCGGCTGTGGCGGGTCGCCACCCGTTAGTAGCGTTGAACATAACCCGTCGCCAATGGTCATAGAGACGCCGCAGCCAGATATTGCGCTGCAGCCAGCTAACGCACCAGTGGCAGCTACTGCGCCACCGACAGCCAGTGCCCCGCGGGCAACTACTACCGCACCGTCAGCTACTGTTTGCGAAAAATGGGAAGTAGCAAACCCTGCCGCAAGGGCGGAGCTCGAAGCTGCCTTAACGGCCGTGGCAAAAGAATATACGCCGGCTGCCAATGGTGAATCAAATACAAGTACCATCACGCCGGGCATGAGTGTGGTTGTCGGCTGCGGCAAAACAGTCTTAGCTACGCTAGGCGTGGGCAATACTATGTATCCGCAGCAAGCCGGTAAAGTCGTAAACAGCCTGACTCATAAAAAAGTGCCCCGAGCCGAGGTTTCGGCCGATAACACCGAGTATGACGTGGCATCAATTACCAAACTTGTCACGACTGTGGGCATACTCATGATGCAGCAACAGGGATTGCTGAATATCGACACCCCAGTTAGCAAATATGTTCCGGAGTGGAAGCAGGGTGCTAAAGCCACGGTGACAATGAAAATGCTATTGGAGCATCATTCAGGTCTGGTCGACCCGCCGTATGCGCGGATTATTAAAGATTCTCACAATCCAGATCAGATCTGGCATCAACTGCTTACGGTGCCACTTACTAATCCGCCCGGCACGCCGTACGCTTCAGAGGCAAATTATTCAAATATCGGCTTTAATGTAGCCTATATTGCGGCTACTAATGCGGCCGGCATATCCCCGGCGTCATTTTTAACCGACAACTTATTTAAACCGTTAGGCATGTCGCATACCGGCTACGCGCCTGACGCTAGGAACTGTGCACCTACTTCGCCGGACCGGAATCAGGCCATTACTTTGGACTGTGTGCCGCAAGATGATCTGTCCCGAGCATTGAGTATGCGGGCCGGAAATGCCAGCCTTTTTACGTCAGCCGCGGATTTAGGCAAATTTGAATCAATGCTGAGCATGGACGGTGCCGTTGACGGTCATCAATATTTAACACCGGCAAGCATGGCCCTGCTTAAAACACCGACTAATCCAGCAAAAACCTATGGCCTTGGCGACAGAATGAATGGTCACGGGCTTTTTGGAACTACTTTTTCCGAGCAATCCTTTGGGCACACCGGCTGGAACGGCGGCGCAGCTGTCGTGGATCCAAAAACGCATTTATTTTTTGGAGAGCTCATGAATGGAACTGATCTCAAACCAGCTCCTTCCAGTCCAAGCTACAAAATGGTAGGCCGTATGACGGCAGCCATTTCCAAAGTTACCGCCACTTTAAAATAAACTCCACCTGCAATACGAGTGGTGTATAGTAAATAGTAATTAAGCAAGCGCGAGGAGGTGCCATGAAGAAAGTTGTAGCAGCGATAGTAATTATCATTATTGTAGTGGCTGGCGGATATATGATTTTCCATAAATCAGATACCGACAATAGCTCAACTAAATCTTCAAAAAGCAGCTCAAATTCTTCTAAAACTAACACGCCAGCAGTTAATAACGCCGTGCTAGTGACTAAAACCGACGCGACATTAGGCCAATACCTGGCCGATCCCAGCGGCAAAGCACTCTATACCTATAGCGCTGATAGCAAGGGTGTTAGCAACTGTACCGGTGCTTGCTTAGCCAACTGGCCGGCCTACGTGGACACAGCCTCAACGACTGGTTTGCCAGTGGGAGTCGATGTAATTAAGCGGACCGACAACGGCCAAATGCAGTACACCTACAACGGCCAGCCGCTGTATTATTTTGCCAGTGATGCAAACGGTAAAGTTACCGGCGACGGTCTGGAAAACTTTAAAGTTGCTCATCCGGCAGCCGCCTCCAGCTCGACTACTTCACAACCCAGCAATAGTACTTCTACTAACACGTCTTCTTCCGGCTATCCCTACTAACCGATTTGCTCCGCCAGTTGGTATATGAGCAACATGAAAACCACCTACCAGACAGTCGTTATAGGTTATGGAAACCATGCCTCCATCGAAATTCCAGACAAAAACTTGGCTGAGATTGGCGGTAATAAGCGAGCACCGCTAAAGATCACTATTAATGGCTACACCTATCAGAGCACCGCAACCGGAGTCGGCGGCAAATGCATGGTTGTATTCCCAACTCGTGACCGAGAAGCCTCCGGAGCTGCCGCTGGCGATCACATAACAGTGACTTTGGAGCTGGATGACGGCTATCGCCACGTCGAGATACCGCCGGCGTTAGGCAAGGCTTTGGCTGCCAATGGTCTGAGCGACACCTTCCATGATCTTACTTATTCCAAACGTAAAGAGTTTGCCAGACAGGTCACTGACGCCAAAGCTGACGAAACAAGGACTCGCCGGATTGAAAAAATAATAGCCCAGCTCCAGCGGTAAGCTGAAAAGTGCCGCGAATGATGCCTATTTTTATGTGGCCCAAGTTGCCGGTGCAGGCACAGGGCAGGCTCTGGAATTTGACTGCATTACTGCTCGCAAGCATTTGAACACGTTGCAGGCAATGTACGCCTTTGCTGCGCAGCAAAAAATGATAAAACTTGAGCCAAAACTTGTCGCTCGTATTGAAAAATTGGTTTCTAAGATAGATGCCGAACAACAGTTCAGCCAAACAGAACTAAAGCGCAAAACCGAAGAAGAATTAAAACCTTGGCTCAATAAATATCGACTGTGGAAGGAAATGTCCGAAGAATAGCCTGAAAGAATGGGGCGGATGTACCGGAATATTAACTTGCGCGCCGCAGGGTTTAATGGTATATTAACTCCCAATATGAGCGAAATAATGAAGTCTGCGGTGGAAGGTATGATTGACGGAGAGCCTGCCATTGTCGATGCGGATAGAGTTGGAGTGCGCTTGTTGCCTAAAGGCATCTTGCCGGCTATTACTCTCTTGCCAGATAGCTTTGATGAACGAGATAAAGAAAGAAGTCTCGATGCTTTGCGGTCTAATTTTGGTAAGCAGTCGGGAACTCCTCTAGAGTATCAATGGGCGGGTGGAACTCCAGCCAGTCGCCTCTCGAGAGAGTGGTGAGCCTTCATTGAGTGAGCAATTAGCGCGCTGGGGTTTTGACGCGGAGTATATGTTTGAGGTTTGTGGGCTGGAAGCCGGACGCTTGGAAGAACCGCTAGCCCGGCGTATAGCCAACGAAATACACCCTCAAGACAGCGACATACCCGATGTTATTGATATGATCGCCCACATGCGGGAGCGTCAAGTGCAGCTTGACGTAAATTCTTCGGCACATAAATTGAGCAAAGAGGCGGCTGACAGGCTTCATCGGCAACTTGATTGGAGTGTTAATGAGCTCGCCTATGAAATGCAGCTAGAAGAAACACTTATTGACCAGAACCTCGTAGTAGCCAACACTCATCCTAAAGTGA
>CAYZSM010000088.1:0-3743 GCA_964481105.1 uncultured Candidatus Saccharibacteria bacterium
TGGTCAAAAACATCACCATTTTCACTACCAACACCTGCGGCTACTGCCAGATGGTAAAGCGCTATCTTAGCGCCAAAGGCATGAGCTACGAAGAGGTCAATCTCGACGAACATCCGCATCGCCAAGCTGAAGCTATCAGCCTGAGCGGCGCCATGACTGTTCCCGTAACCCTAGTTACCAAACACGACGACTCACAGGAAGTCATTGTCGGCTACAATCTAGCCCGCTTAGCGCCAGCTGTCGCCTAAAGTTTGGCATGGCTGACCCTGCTGAACCTCCGAAGCATGATGTAGTTATGGTCGGTGCCGGGCCGGCGGCCTTAACGGCGGCTATTTACACTACTCGCGAAGATATTGAAACCGTACTGTTCGAGCGAGCCGTAATCGGCGGCCTGGCAGCTGTTACCGACAAAATCGACAACTATCCCGGCTTTCCGGACGGCATAGAAGGCCTGAAACTCGCCGACGACTTGCGCGCCCAAGCTGAGCGTTTCGGCGCGGTTATTGAATACGGTGAAGTCACCGGCTTGCACGACGAGGGTGAATACAAACGTCTGGAAACCACCAGCGGCGACATGCTGGCCAAGGCTGTACTGATTGCCACTGGCTCGGATTACAAAAAAGTCGGTTGTCCCGGCGAAGTTGAGTATTATGCCCGCGGTGTACACTACTGCGCCACCTGTGACGGTGCTTTTTACCGCGACAAACGTTTAGTAGTAGTCGGCGGCGGCAATTCCGCTATCCAGGAAACTATTTTCTTGACCCGCTTTGCCACCCACATCGATCTGTTGGTACGCTCGACCATTAAAGCCAGCGATGTTTTACAGCATGAGTTAGACCAATTCGTCAAAGACGGTAAAGTTACCATTCATCTCGGCACTACTACCGATGAAATTGTCGGCAAAGATAACAGCGTCACCAGTGTGCGCGGCACCCAAGACGGCAAAACCACAACCTTTGAAACCGATGGCGTGTTTGTCTTTGTCGGCTTAATGCCAAATTCGCAATTTTTAAAGCCCACCCCTGTTCGCTTGGATGAAATCGGCTTTGTGATCACCGACCAGCATCTACAAACCAGCATGCCTGGCGTTTTCGCCGCTGGCGATATTCGTTCCGGGGCCACCATGCAAATCGCCAGCGCCGCCGGTGAGGGCGCCACTGCCGCTCTCAAAATCCGCGAATACCTCGAAGGTCACCTGCATCCCGTCCAAAACTAAAGCTGCGCCCGTTGATTAGATTCCGGTGTAATTAGGGAAGAAGTCGAGCACCAGCTGCTGTTTGGACACGCCCGCTTTTTTCAGATCTTTTTCCAAGGCTTCAACCATCGGCTCCGGACCGGAAACGTACACTAAGGTGTCTTCGGAAGGTTTTTCCAGCCCCAGAATGAGATCGGCGCTTAAGCGGCCGCGTTGACCACCCCAAGCAGGCGACGGATTACTGACTACAATTGTGGCATGTTGCCCGGCGCGCTCAAAGGTGTCTTGGAAAATTATTTCATCTTCGGTATTCACGCCGTAAAGTAGTTTAATTGGCCGGCGTTCACCGGTTGCAGCCAGCCACTCCAGCATGCTGTGAAACGGGGTGATGCCAATACCTCCAGCCACGAAAATCAGCGGTGTCTGAATCAATTTCGGCAGCACGAAATCACCCATGGGCTCGCTCATTAACAGTTCGGTTCCCGGCTCCAAACTAAACAGAGTTTTTTTAAACGTGCTGCTGGTTTCACCGGCAAATTTAGTGGTAATGCTCAAAAGCGTATCGGTGGGCGACGAAGATAAAGTAAACCAGTGCTTGATTCCGCGGGAGTCGGGACGCAGATGCTTAATCGTCAATTCAATAAATTGCCCGGCCGTATAGTACACCGGCTTTTCCGGCCGGAAATAAAATGTTCGGATGTTGGCCGCCTCGGCCTGACTATGATCCAAAACTACTCGCATAACTCTATTTTAACAGATTGAGGCTTTACATTTAAGGATGTCGCAATATACTAAGAAATTATGAGAGGATTTCGCCGGGACCATTTACCCAGAGTGGATAGTATTGTCTTTCATGACGATGATGGCACGCGCATTGGGGAATTGTCCAGCCACACAGTGGCGACTATAGGAGAGCTGGCGGCACGTAATGGGCTAACTTATCCGCAAGTTATTGAGCAAGCAGTTCTAAACGAACAATACATAGAAGATGCTTTTGACAGGGGTATGAAGATCATGCGTGTTACAAAGCCTGGCCCGATTGGCAGATTACTCGGTCACCCTCCAAAACAGCAGTTTCTTGAGCTGGACTAAGTTTTGAAACGATCCGGGTAGTCGGTAATCACGCCGTGTAAGCCGTGGCGTTCCCAGCGCTTGGCTTTAAGGGGATCATTCAGGGTGTAGGCATACAGATGGTAGCCGCCTCGCGACACTGCGCGGATGAAGCCGCCCCATAGCCATAATTGGTTCATGCTTATATATTTGTGTCCAGCTGACGGGCCCGATGACTGGCCCGCACACCACTCCATGGTTCAATCACGACTTTGGGAATATTCGGCAGCGTTGTATGGAGTGCCAAGAGTGTTTTCTGGCTTTTAGAGCCGATGAGCAGCTGGTCGGCCGAAAATACTTTCGAGGCATACCTCTCGCGTAATACTTTGCTAATTGGCGCAATTGGTTCGCCCGGCTTAACTTCAATATAAATGCCTAGCTTGGCGTCAACCGCATCCAGGGCCTCTTCAAGTGTAGCCAAATCTTCTTTGTGCAACTTCAATTCCCGGTAAGAACAGCTGCTGATACGATGTTTGCGACCGTCCGGGTCGCGTAAAAATTTGTCATGGTGAAGGATGGGCACGCCATCTTTAGTGACACGCACGTCAAATTCAATCTGATCGACGTCCTGTTTCAGGTGCTCTAAGGCCTTTTGCAAGCTGGCAATGGTGTTTTCCGGGGCAAGGCCGCGGGCGCCGCGATGACCGATGATCTTCATGTCCACTTAGTGTACAATACTGGGTACAGATAAGGAGGATGTTCGTGGCTGATTTTAATGAAGTTCTAGAGCCAGGTGATTACCAAAACGGCATGGTAAATACTGTTGTGGAAATTCCTCAAGGCAGCTTTTTAAAGATTGAGTGGGACCGCAAACGCGCTGCGTTTATGATTGATCGCGTTGAGCCGGCTATTTATGCCAAGCCGGTTAACTATGGTTTTATTCCGCAAACTTTAGACGAAGACGGTGACGAACTGGATACGCTAGTTGTTTGTGCCGAACCAATTCCGACCGGCGTATGGCTGGAAGCCAAGATCATCGGTGTTATGAACTTTGAGGACGATAGCGAAATGGACCATAAGATTATTGTTGTACCGGCCGACGATCGCAACACCGGTAACAGCATTCAGAGCATGGCTGATCTGGGCGAGCGCTGGCAGCAACAAATGCGCGAGCACTTTACGCACTACAAAGACCTCAAAAAACCCGGCACCACTATTGTGCAAGGTTTTGGCGATATTGAAGCCGCCAAAGCCATCATCGCCGAATCCATCGAGCGCTATCAGAAGTAGTAATGAAAAAGGTTATTCCCCTCGACGCCACGCTAATTCCTGAGCAGGCCGAACGCGTGTTTCAGGGCATGATTTTTGACGTTTACCAGTGGCCGCAGCAACTATTCGACGGCAGCGAACATACCTTTGAAATGCTCAAGCGAGCCGATACCGTCACAGCGATTTGCCTTGTAGAAGATAAAATTCTTGTAATTGACGACGAGCAGCC
>CAYZSM010000089.1:0-3707 GCA_964481105.1 uncultured Candidatus Saccharibacteria bacterium
GCACTTACGGTTGTGAGCATTCTGGGATGCGCACTACTACTGCTGACCCTTGGCGAATACGCCGGTGCCTATCTGAAGCACCTGGTGAAAGCCGAACCGCTGCATCGAATTGATAATGCTCTTGGCAGTGTTCTGGGGGTT
Organism: uncultured Candidatus Saccharibacteria bacterium; assembly: GCA_964481105.1. Classification (GTDB taxonomy): domain Bacteria; phylum Patescibacteriota; class Saccharimonadia; order Saccharimonadales; family UBA4665; genus CAYMUN01. The sequence goes on from CAYZSM010000089.1 coordinate 142, forward strand.
GTTTCTCTAGTACTAGCGGTGTGGCTACTGGCTTCAATTATGAACAGTTCCCGGGTTGCCAGCTTGCAAACGGCAGTTCGTAGTTCAAAAATTGTCGGCCAGCTCAACCGGGTGCTGCCGCCCGCACCGGGCGTAATCAGTAGACTGAGCCATCTGATCGATCCCAATGGCTTCCCGGATGTTTTTATCGGCAACGAACCAATTCCACGCACTGCCAACCTGCCACCGCTCGGTGAGCTAGCCGCGGCCGTCAGCAAAGATCAGGATTCCGTCGTCAGAATTAAAGGGCAGGGCTGTGGCGGCATTGTGGCCGGTTCCGGCTTTGTAGCCGGCAACGGTCTGGTCGCCACCAATGCCCATGTGGTGGCCGGGATCAAACAACCGTTCGTGCAAGATGTCACCGGCACGCATAAGGCCACTGTCGTTAGTTTTGATCCACGTTTAGATCTGGCAGTGCTCCGAGTACCACAGTTGGCTGGCTCTCCCCTGAAACTATCAGACGAAGCAGTGGCGCCCGGAACGCCGGCGGCCGTACTTGGTTATCCCGGCGGCGGCGATTTTAGTGCCTCGCCAGCCGCCGTGCTACGGCCCTTGCAAGCTGCCGGCCACGATATTTACGATCAAGGCCGAACACTGCGAGCCATCTATGAAGTCCAGGCCACTATCGAGCACGGCAATTCCGGCGGCCCGTTGGTCGACCGTGACGGCACCGTCATTGGCATTATTTTTGCCGAATCCACCACCTATAATCATATTGGCTACGCCCTCACCACCACGCAAGTCCTTAGTGAAATTCATCAAGCCAGCAGCCGCACCCAAGCCGTCAATACTGGCCACTGTACCGATTAGGCAGGCCGCTGTCCGATACGATATAATGGCCCTAGCGTTATGACACTACGAAACTGGACGGTCAAAAAAAGCCTGCCCTACATTTTGCTGATAGGCGGCATCATTGGTTATGCTTGCGCATTTATCATTATGTTCGACAAAATCCGCCTGTTGGATAACCCGCATTACATTCCATCCTGCAATCTCAATCCAATCATCAGTTGCGGCAATGTCATGCAAAGCCACCAAGCCAACGCTTTCGGCTTTCCTAACCCTTTTATCGGTATGGGCGCTTTTCCAGTGTTAGCAGTCGTCGGCGGAGCAATTTTAGCCGGTGCCAAATTCAAACGTTGGTTCTGGCTAGGATTGAACGCCGGCCTGCTGTTCGCGCTTGGTTTTGTGCACTGGCTGTTTTACCAAAGTGTCTATCATATCCACGCTTTGTGCCCCTGGTGCATGATTGTCTGGGTTGTTTCGATCACCAGTTTTTGGTACGTCACCCTCTACAACATCGACCAGAAGCATATTAAATTACCAAAAAAGGCTGGCCCTGTCTATGCCTGGATTCGCTATCATCATTTGGATTTGTTAATTTTATGGTTCCTGATCATCGCCGCCCTCATCCTTAAACACTTCTGGTATTATTACGGACGCTATATTTAAGTAACCTTCCATATGGCTAAGAAACAAAAAGATATTTTACGGAAAAGCGCCGAAGCGCCGGCGGAATTTTTGGATCGGACGGTAATTGCCACCCAAGCCGCCAGCCAAAAATTGTCGGCGGCCATGCCGGAAAGTCGCCATCTGGTCAAGAAAACTGAGGATTATTGGCACATGCTTGGTCCGGGACTGACTACCGGCGCTTCTGATGATGATCCTTCGGGCATTGCCACCTACTCGCAAACCGGCGCCCAATTCGGCTACCACTTTTTGTGGCTGGCGGCCTGGACCTTCCCACTGACTGCTATTGTCCAGGAAATGTGCGCCCGAATTGGCCTAGTTACCGGTCGCGGATTGGCCGGCAACATCCGGGTACACTTCAGCCGGCGCATTCTGTACATGTGTTCAGCGTTACTGTTTATAGCCAACGCCGTCAACATCGGTGCGGATCTCGGCGCAATGGCCAAGGCCGCACAACTACTCAACCCGCAGCTAAACTTCGGCTGGTTGGTTGCCGGCTTCACGGCCCTTAGTCTCGGCCTGCAAATTTTTACACCGTATATTCGCTACGCTCGCTACTTGAAATGGCTGGCGATGGTCCTGTTGGCCTATGTCTTCTCGGCTATTCTGGCTCATTTGAACTGGCACCAGGTTTTAAACAGCGCTTTTATCCCGCATATTAGCTGGGGTAAAGATGAGCTGATTATCCTCTGTGCGATTCTGGGCACGACTATTTCACCTTATTTGTTTTTCTGGCAAACCTCCCAAGAAGTCGAGGAACAAATCCTGCAGGGCAAGACCACCGTCCATCAACGCCGTACCGCCACTGCTCCGGCCGACATTAAAAGCATGCGCATTGACGTTTGGTCAGGCATGTTCCTGAGTAACTTAGTCATGTTCTTTATCATTGCGGCATGTGGCGGGATTCTCTTCGCCAACGATATTACCAACATCCAATCCGCTGCCCAAGCCGCCGAAGCCTTGCGACCGTTTGCCGGCAACGCCACTTATTTTCTGTTCGCCATCGGCATTATCGGCACCGGCATGCTAGCAATTCCAGTACTGGCCGGCGCCAGCAGCTACGCCCTCAGCGAAAGTTTCTCGTGGCGCGAAGGTCTGTACCGGCCACTGAAACAAGCCTACGCCTTTTATGGTGTAATTATTATCTCAATGCTAGTCGGCCTGGGGATTAACTTCTTAGGCATTGACCCCATCAAGGCACTTATCTATTCAGCCTTTTTGAACGGCTTAGTGGCCCCAATTATTCTGGCTTTAATCATTCTTATGAGCAGCAACCATCATGTGATGGGCCGCTGGACCAACAAGCGCTCCACCACACTGTTTGGCTGGCTGATTACCGCAGTTATGGCAGCAGTCGGCGTTGCGGGCTTGATCTCATTGTTTTAGATACAGGCGCTACATTGTAGGCATCATGGGTACCCTATGTATGGCGGATGGGTACCCATTCACCACCCATTAGCTACCCATCCGCCATACATGCTTTCAAGATATATAGAAGGCAACGGCGACCGAGGCGCCCATGAAACTTATTGGCTGCGCAAGGCTTCGATCGGATCTTTACGCGCAGCCTTAAACGCCGGCACTGTGCCAAAAATAACACCTACTAACAGTGATGTACCGGTGGCCAATAGCACAACCTCCCAGTGAATAACCGGCTGCAAACTGGTAAAAAGGCGTAGCCCAATGTCGACCAGAAAAGCTAAACCGATGCCGATAGCGCCGCCGGTCAAGCTCAAAACTGCCGCTTCAAGCATGAACTGACTCCAGATTTGTCGGTTGGTGGCGCCGACGGCTTTACGAATACCAATCTCATGCATTCTTTCAGCCACGGATACCAACATGACATTCATAATGCCTATCCCACTGACCAGCAGCGAAATTGCTGCCACGCCAGCAATTAATCTAGTCAGTAAATCCAAAATATTGTTGCTGGCAGCCAAATTTTGATTGCCTGTTAAGACGCTGAAACTGCTCTGGCCACCGTGGATTGTATTGAGGACTCGCTGGATTTGAGCGCTCACAGTTTCGGACTGAGCGCTATTCTTGGCTCGTGCCAA
>CAYZSM010000090.1:0-3705 GCA_964481105.1 uncultured Candidatus Saccharibacteria bacterium
TGCGCACATTGACGATTGAGCCGCCGCGGCCCATCACTTTTTGGCCGTATTCCACTACGCGGAACGGTTGCCCTTCCCATTGAAAGACTGTGCCTTTTTTAAGATCAGTGATACTTAACGCCATAAAACCCCGCTTTTTCGCCTAGCCTTGCTTAGTTATTGGCGACAAAAGGCATCAATGCCAGGTGTCGGGCCCGCTTAATGGCGGCGCTCAGGCGACGCTGTTGGCTTTCGGTCAGGCCGGTCTTTTTGCGGCTTTCAATCTGGCCGTATACGTTTATGTAGCGCTGCAAGGTCTTAAAATCCTTGTGGTCGAAATAGGCGACGTCGGTGCGGTGTTTAAAAATCTTTGCCATAGTTTTCCTCTCTTAAATAAATCCTAAAATGGAATGTCGTCTAAATTAATGGGTTCGTCGCCAATGTCCTCAATGACAACGTCGTCTTTTTTAGCTTTTTTGCTGGGCTTTGGTTTGTCGGCGGCTGAAGCGCTGCCTGAGCTGGAGCCGGCTGAATTAGCACCGCTTTCGGAGCCGCCTTCGCTGTCACCGCCGCCGCGGCTATCCAGGAAGGTTACGTCGTTGGCTAGAACTTCAACTTTGTTGCGCTTTTGGCCGTCTTGTTCCCATGAGCGGGATTGTAAGCGTCCCTGCACCAGGCAGCGGCGACCTTTGCTCATGTACTGTGCGACGCGCTCGGCCAGCGGGCCCCAGCAAACGATATCGATGTAGTCGGTGGCTTCCTGCCATTCGCCGCTGGCGTCTTTGTAGCTGCGGTTGAGCGCCAGGCTAAAGCTGGTGACGCTTTGTCCGGTTGGGGTTTGGCGCAGTTCGGGATCGCGCGTCAGGTTGCCCATGAGTGTTACCTGATTCAGACTTCGTGCCATACGTATTCTCCTTGGTTAGTTTCCCTACGCTACGCCTACTCGGAAATGTTCGTCAAGCGAACAGCCGACAAAACGACTCGATTTAATAATTTCTTAAGATTCGTCACCGTCGGCCTCCTCTTTGCGTTCATCATCACCGCGATCACCGCGTTTAGCGGCCTGCTCGGCTTTGACAGCCCGGGCAGCCTCGGCCTTGGCAATGGCTTTAAGATCAGGTTTGGTAATCAGGAAACGAATGACTTCGTCGGTGATATTCAAGGTATTTTCTACCTTAAGTACACCGGTGCCAGGCATTTCCACGGTGTAAAATACGTAGACGGCGTGCTCATTGCCTTTGATGTCGTAGGCCAGCTTGCGCTTGCCCCAGTTGTCGGTACCGGTGATTTTACCACCGTTATCGGTAATGATTTTGGTGACTCGTTCCTCGGCCTTGGTCAGGTCGACTTCCAGGTCAGGATGGTACAGCACTGCAATTTCGTACTGATTCAATGTGCGCTCCTTCTCTTTGGTTAAAGCCCGCGCACCCAAGTGGTCACGAGCTGAAGTTTAATGCTACTCTGGATTATACCGCAAACACCCCTGTTGGTCAACGGCCTATACCGATTGAATAAAATTATGGAACCGCTGACGGCCGGACTTGCCTTCTTCGATCAGCTGGCTGGTCAGCGTAGCCAGCGGTAACTCAACCCGATATTTTCGGCACAGAGCCTGGATGGAGTGACTGGTGGATAAGCCTTCGACGACTCCTTTGGATTTTTTCAGAGCAGCCGTTTGATTGGATTTGGACAAGCGATGTCCGAACTGAAAGTTACGGCTTTCCTGCGACGAACAGGTCAGCACCATATCGCCGACAATGCCAGGCGCGGTTATCACGCCGTTAGTTAACTTCATGGCTTTCCCGAGCTCCACGACTTCTTGCAGCGCCAAAGTAATCAGTTCCGCCCGGGTGTTCAAACCAAAGCCCAGGCCCGCAGCATAACCGCAGCTAATCGCATAGACGTTTTTGAGCGCACTGGCCAGCTCCAGCGCTTGGCGACCGCGAGTCGATTGAATCCGAAAATATGGTGTCTGGAGCAATTCCCGAATCAGCGGTTCATGCTGCTTGGAAGCATATCCCAGCGACAGCAGCGTCGGCTGGCGATCGACAATTTCCGAAGCAAACGACGGGCCGATTAAGGTGTAATAACGAGTGTGTTCGCCCATGCTCTGAACGATCTGGAACGGCAGCAGAAAAGTCTCCTCCTCAATACCTTTCGCCACATTAACAATCACCGTTTCCGGCCGAATAAACCGTCGATTAGCCGTCAAAGCCGGGCGAATGGCCTGCGTCGGCACCGCCATAAACACCACATCGACTCGCCGCGTCAGCGGCCGCCGCACATCAACCACAGTAAAAGGCACCCCGTTATAATCCAGCAGCGAACCAATGGCCTGCCCAAAGGCCCCCCATCCCAAAACAGCAATTTTCATACCCCGAATACTACTATGTTTGTGTCGTAATATCTATTAAGATTTATTACTATAATATTGCAAATATAGCATCTTTATAATAAAATATGCATATGTTGGAATTTAGGCAGCCGTTTGGCGATATTAATCTACCACCAGTGGAAAAGGCGGACGCACAACTAGCTGCGAAACTCTTTTCCGACCTATTGGATGCCTGTTTCGCCGGCAGTGAGGAAACTGTGTGCAGGGTTAATGAATATGCTACTCACAGGATCCAGCAGCGACGTGCAGCTCCAAATTTGCTTGTCGGCCTTAGCGAATATGCTAGCCATAGTGGAAATAGAAGTTGGAAAAAACTAGTCGTCCGCGAACTTGATGATGAAGATAACTTAGCTTATTGCATATGTGATTATGACCAATACACGGATGATGAAAGTGAGGAGGAAGTGCGAAGACTTGATCACGACACATCAGCTAGATTAGCAGAGACGGACGAGGCTATGGATGAAGATGTTTTATCTGATTTACTCAGGGAAACAATAGAAAATGTTGAACTTGAATTCGACATGGGCCTCAACAATGGTATTGTTGGCTCTCAGGAGATAGAAAATCTGGGTATTTTTGTGCTGCGCGCAACACCCACCGTGTACCGCGATTTCAACCAAGAACGAATTGATCGGAACTCGGAAACCAGTTAGCTATCGGGGAAGTTTTCGTCGAGGGCTTCGTCGCTTGAGCTGGAGCCGCCGAAGACTTCGTCGAGGGAGCTGACCAGTACTTCGCGGGGGCGTGAGCCGTCGGCGGGGCCGACGATGCCCTGTTCTTCCATGGTTTCGATTAGGCGGGCGGCCCGGCCGTAGCCGACGCGCAAGCGCCGCTGCAGCAGGCTGGTGCTGGCTTTGCGGTTTTCAATCACTACCCGAACGGCGTCGTGCCACATGTCGTCGTCGGCATCCTGGCCGCCGTAATCAGCCACCACGCCACCCTTGCCGTTCAATTGGACAGGCTGGGAAACAACTTCGTCATCATATTGCGGCGGCCGCTGCATGCGGATAAAATCCATAACTTTGACAGTTTCGTCGTCACCAATCAGAGCGCCCTGGACGCGCTTTGGTTTGGGCATGTCGGAAGTCAGCAGCAGCATATCGCCCTGCCCGAGCAGCTTTTCGGCGCCGACTTGATCAATAATTGTCCGGGAGTCAACTTGCGACTGAGTGGTGAACGCAATGCGGCCCGGCACATTGGCCTTGATCAGGCCGGTGATCACGTCAACTGATGGACGCTGCGTGGCCAGCACCAGGTGGATGCCGACCGCTCGGGCCTTTTGGGCAATCCGTACTACCAAAGCCTCGACGTCGCGGGCGGCCATCATC
>CAYZSM010000091.1:0-3674 GCA_964481105.1 uncultured Candidatus Saccharibacteria bacterium
AGCATCCTCATTCGGGCCAACACTCACTTGCGCGAGATTGCCAAGAGTCTGCGCGAAGAACTGCCAGAAGAGCTAGAAGAACGTATGGCCAAGACTGAGAAAAAGCTGGAGCAACTGTGGGATCCCTATTCCGGTCAATATTATTCCCGTGATTTTGTGACCCACCGGCTGCTAAAAATTCCGACGATTGCCGCTTTAATGCCGCTGTATGGTGGCTCTATTAGTCAGGAACGAGCCGATCAATTGGTCAAGTTGCTGGAAAATGAGCATACCTTCGGGCCGGCCTATCCGGTGCCGAGCGTGCCAACGAGCTCATTTTGGTTTAAGCCGACGGGCTACTGGCAAGGACCAAGCTGGGTGAACACCAACTGGCTGATTATTGATGGATTGAAACGCTACGGCTTCAAAGATCATGCCGAAGCGCTCCGGGAGAGTACTCTGGAAATGACCCGTCGCCATGGCTGCTGGGAGTATTTTGACCCGCTCAGCGGCGAGCCGGCCGGCGCACCGAATTTTTCCTGGACAGCAGCCCTAGTTATTGACCTCTTGAAAACTAAGATATGAAAAAACCCTACAAAACGCTTTCCAGCAAAATTGTCTATCAAAACCTTCCTTGGCTACGGGTTCGCGAAGATCAAATTCTCCATCCAGACGGCCGTCCCGGTCTCTACAGTGTGGTCGAGACAGTTGAAGCGGCATTTATTGTTGCGGTGAATGGCCAGCAAGAAGTGTACCTTGTTCGACAATTCCGCTATCCCACTCAGGAACTAGGCTGGGAAGTTTCCTCAGGCGGCATTGACGCCGGCGAACAACCGCTTCAGGCCGCCAAACGTGAGCTGCAGGAAGAAATGGGCCTGAGCGCTGCAAAGTGGACCGCGCTAGGCGCTTATCATGCCGTTAACGGGTACGCCAATACGCGCAGCCACTTCTTCCTGGCACAAGATCTTCAGGAAGATTCGTCGTTCCAGCCGCCGACGAACGAAGGTATCACCGAAGTATGCAAAGTCCCCTTGGAAAAGCTGTCAGAGTATATGACTCCCGAACACATGCCGGACGGCCAAAGCGTTTTTGCGCTGTTGTTAGCGCTACCGAAACTTAGTCGTCACTAGCCGGCTTATCTAGCAGCAACGGTTCTACCCCGACTGAAGTAGCCGAGATTTTGACAATATCTTTATCAACTTTTTTAAGCTCTTTATGGGCAGTATTAAAATGTCCGACAGTAGTGCCGAGTGAATTACCTAGCTTTTGCATATATGTTTCGTAGGTTATTAAATGCCGCCCAAGTTCGCCGACCCGCAACTGTATTTCTTTGGTCTGTTCCTCGATTTGCAGTCCCCTGAGGCCTTGCAAGACTGTCTGTAAATAGGCCATGAACGAAGTCGGGCTGACAATAATAACTTTTTTATCGCGGAAGGCGTATTCAATCAGATCTCGCGCGCTGGTATTTGCCGTACCGACCTTATTCACCAGCAAGTCGTAGTAAATGGCTTCCGAAGGAATAAACATAAAGGCGAAATCCATGGTGCCTTCGCGCGGCCGGATGTACTTGGCGGTCTCGTCAATGCGGTTTTTAAGGTCCAGCTTGAAATGCTTGATGATTAACTCTTTGGCGGCTTTGTCTTTGGTTTCTAAAATGCGATTGTAGTTTTCGACGCTGAATTTACTGTCCACCGGCAGCATGATTTGCTTATCCAGATAAATGACTGCGTCAACAATCTCGCCATCCGTAAATTTGTACTGCAACTTGAAACGATCCGGCGGCAATACATTCTCCAGCACTTGAGTCAGCAGGTATTCACCAAGCACACCGCGCTGTTTCGGGTTGCCGAGCACATTTTGCAATACTTTAAGCTCATCGGTAATTCCCATAACCTGCTTATTGGATTCCTTCAGCTCAGTCAGGTTTTTGGTAACTTCGGCAATTATTTTACTGCTTTCGGTAAACTGTTTTTGCAGGCTGCCCATCATCATGGCCTGGTTTTTTTCAAAACGCTCGCCGAGCTGCGTTTGCAAGCCATCTTTGAGCTTGGTAATATCTTCGCTCAGCTGGGTTAAGTCTTGTTTGAGCAGCAAGGCACTCTGGCTATCAGCCGGTGTACTAGAGCGCCGCATTAGAAGCACCAGTAGTACGACCACTAAAATTCCCAAAACAATAACCGCAATTAGCATACTTCTATTGTACCGCACCTCAGGTCTCGACAATTTGAGGTCAGGAACTATAATAAGCCGCATGAGTAATGATTTGGCCAAGCCAGGATTGCTGGAACGACCTGAGTCACTCGCTGGACGCTATGGCTTCATTGGTGGAGCCGGTATTGGTACGCTTCACATTATTATTAAAAACTATCACGGGCAAGTTGCTGAGCATAATTATTTGGCTGCTCATGATCACCTGGTAAGCCTGGTATCCATCCAGGCCGATATTGCCGTTGCTGAGCATACTTCACGGCCTACACCCGAGAAAACCATCATCGCCCAACATGTAGCCGATCAGCAAACAACGGTGACGGCTCTGCAAGCCCAGCGCCCCAGTCCCAATAGTTTTCAAGAAGCGGCTGAGCCGGGAATGTTTGGGGGACTTGGCGCCCTGGCGGCGATAGGTGCGGTTGTAGTGTTCCGACAACTGCGTCATCGTCATCGAGTACGTAAAACTGCGGAAGAGGGACTAAAAGAGCTCGCCGTGTTTGCAAACAGTCCTGATCTGGATCTGGATTTTGAAGATTAGCTTTCGACGGTGACGGTGGTGCCGGACGGCGCCCAGTTGTATAGCCACTTAGAGGTACCGAGCGGCAACTCTACGCAACCGTGCGAGGCGTCGGCTGAGTTGGGATCAACTTTGCCGAATGAGGAATCGGCGCGCCAGGTAGCATCATGAAAACCGTAGGTGCCATATTGATTGTCAAGGAAAGGCATCCAGTAATACACTGGGTCGTTCCAGCTACCGGTTTCGTCGGTGCCACTCAAAGTGGTATCAGTCGCTTTGGAATAAATATGGTAGGTCCCGACTGGCGTTACGGTGGAGTCGTGAGCCAGCATTCCGGTAATCACCGCTGACTCATGGACGGTTTTACTACCCGCACAAGCCCACAAATGCCGTTTGCTGACACTGACTAAAATCAATTTTTCCTCAGTATTACCAGCGCAGTGATCAGTTGAGGCGGTCGGCTTGAGTGCTGCCGCACTGAGCGCCGTGGTTGGCACATTGCTACTCGCCGATTTTTGTGGAGTAGGCGCTGCAGGAGTGGCCGTTTGTGAAGCCGCAGGCTGTTTATTAGCGCTATCCCGGTAGGAAAGCAGCATTGGCAAACCAACGAGTGCTATAACTGCTATAACAAGTACAGCCTTACTTCGCGGGATCAGACGGAAACGGCTAGCAGCAATAAATGAGGCACGCGGCGGCTGAGCAGCTGGACGGCGATTGGAATGGTAATAAGAATAACTGCCCAGACTGCCAGGACGAATAGTTTTACTCTCGAGTGATGAAACGTGCATAGTAATCTGTCGTCGAAACGCGAACAACTATATTGTAGGCGCAGGACTATCTGTTTGGCTGTATTTATTTTTATAGTACCGTTTTTAGTATACCATTGTCGCTGTTCAGACAAAGCGAGTAACAGCAAAAATAAATAATGCGCCCAGGACAGTCAGACCGATCGTTTTGTAGCTGGAATGGT
>CAYZSM010000092.1:0-3657 GCA_964481105.1 uncultured Candidatus Saccharibacteria bacterium
TCTTTAATCTGTTTACGCTTGGCATAATCGCTTTCCTTTTTGGCTAGCTTTTCCAAGCGTTCAAAATCGTCTTTTAGCAGCAAATACCAGGTCGGTTTGCTGAGGGCTTTGCGCCAGTGGTTATCGTCAATGTATACGGACATAGTCTAATTATAGGCCGGCCAGATCAGTACTGTGAGTTAATTTATTCACGCGACTCTGAGTGATAATGAATACAATATAGTTGCTATATACACTATTGTCTGTTAGATTGTTTTTATATTCTAAGTTATAAGGAGCTGTGATGATAGAGACACTGAAAAAGAAGTCTCCTAAGATAGCTGCAGCCTTCGCTGCAGCAGGACTTGCAATTGGACTTTCCCCTACCGGCATGGGGGAAATCAAAACCGCTGAAGCAAAGTATGTTCAACCCGGAAAACCAGCACATATTGTCAAAAAAGGAGGGATTAAATTCTCTTACTTTGAACCGCCAGCTACGCATAACTACTTTCGAAGGTACTCATTAAAAACAAAAGCCGGCAGCTTGCTAGTAGATCAGATCTGTGTTCCAGAAAGAGGTGCGCGAAGCGGGGACGGTTTTGCCCTAGTATCCACCGGAATAGCCGGAAATGAGACTGTCGGTCCGTCTATACTGGAAAGAACGGATCATCATAAGCAAGCCTGTGAAGATGGAAAAGTAACAGTACGCGACCAGAGTACTTTACCCGTTTATAAGCTAGCCGACCTTCAAGGTGGCGACTTTAAGCAGTTCTAACGCAGTAGGCATATCTAGATCCAGATCAATTCTGACTAGTATCTTGGTTTAGTAACGCCATCAGTTTCAATAATGCCTGTGCCGCAATAAACACGCTGGCATCTCTGTTATCATAGCCCTCATCATACATTTCATTTTGTATGTGAGCGGCGGCTTTTGTTTTGCCTAAGCCGACGCATGCATCACGCTGCATTGACATAATACTTGCACGGAAATAATCGCTATTCTCTATTGTACGAACGGGATCAGTTTTATCTATCAGGTTGCGGACTGCTACTAATTTTCTCAAAGCCTCAGGAAAGTTACCGTTTGCCGTTAATATGCGAGCCTCATTATAGCGAGAAGAAAATACTACAGAGGGTGAGCCTGCATGTTTAGCGTGACTGATGGCTTGTCGGGCGACCTTAATAGCTTGCCTCGGTTGCCCATCATTGTAGATATATTGGGCCTGCTCTTCGAGCAGTCTAGCTTGAAAATGGTGCCTGTCGGCTGGACGTTCCAGACTGGTGTTAATATTATGTTTCGCCTTTTCAAACTGGGGAGGAGTCTCTGTTACTGTAAGCGCCACATAACCAAGGCTTGCACATTGCAAGAGGCCTTCACGGGGTGGATAGGCTGTAGACTCAGCGGCAGTTACTTGGTCGTAAAACTCTTCAAATACTGCTTTATGGGCATATAGGCCGACTGTTTGAGCAAATTGCACAACTGCTTCTCCGCTTATCTGACTTTCTTTTATTAGCAGCGCATTCGATGCTTGTAATAATTCAACCGGCCCAACAGTAATGCGGCTTGCTATAGGTTCATAATCCATTACATGTAGTTGTCGAGGGCTCATAAGATATTACTCTACGATATTTCTTCTATTACTGCAAATTTTGCTCTAAAGTCTCCCCTTATTTGACAGTAAGGCCGGCTGTGGTAAACTTTAAGGGTATTACGCTTGTGCTATAGGGGTGCAATCCCTATACTGTGAAGCAGGAAAATAAAAGTTTATTTAAAAAAGAGGGCAATGAAGATACTGATGCTTGGGTGGGAGCTACCCCCCCATAACAGTGGTGGACTGGGAATAGCCTGTTACCAGCTCTGTAAGGCCCTCTCCAAAAAAGACCTCGACATCGAATTCATCCTGCCCTATCAGGCGGAACACGGTATTGATTTCATGACTATCACCGCCGCTCATCCTCAGGGAGTAGCCAGTGTGGTCCGCTCTGGCATCGCCTACGATAGTTACCGCTACATTCGAGAAGATGGCAGCGAGGAGTGGCTCAATATCCACGATCAACAAGCCTTGTACGAAGAAGCGGTGGCTTCTTTGGTGGAACACAAGGAGTTTGACATTGTACATGCCCACGATTGGCTGACTTTTCGGGCGGCACTGCGCGTTAAAACACTTAAAAACTGTCCGATTATATTGCATGTCCACTCGGTAGAGTCTGATAGAGCCGGCAGCTTGCAAGCCGGTAATCCGTTGGTCCGAGAAATAGAGGAAACTGCCCTGCTCATGGCCGATCGAATTATTGCTGTCAGCCGACGCACCAAACAGAAAATTATAGAGGATTATGGTATTCCGGCCGACAAAATCCAGGTAGTGCACAACAGCATTGCCGCCGGTGAAGCGACGGCCCTGGAGGGCGAAAATGCCTACCGCTATCTGAGCGCCATGAAAGCCATGGGCTACCGGGTGGTCGTTAACATCGGTCGTTTAACGATCCAAAAAGGCTTGCCCAACTTGCTGCGAGCCGCACAACTGGTAATCGCAAAGGAGCCGAAAACCTTATTTTTGATTGTCGGTAGTGGTGAGCAATACTACGAGCTGATAGAATTAGCCGCCGAACTTGGTATCGGCGCAAACGTACTGTTTGCCGATTTTCAAAGGGGTAAGAACTGGCGCGATGCTTTTGCTATTGGCGATCTGTTTGTGTTACCGTCTGTTTCCGAGCCATTTGGCTTAACGCCGCTGGAAGCAGTCGGATATGGCACACCGGCTCTCGTCAGTAAGCAGTCTGGCATTAGCGAGGTACTTAACAACTGCCTCAAAGTAGACTTTTGGGATATTAACGAAATGGCCAATCAAATTACGGCCGTCATGCAAAACGATGTACTGCGCGACGAACTCTGGAAAAATTCCTTCCAAGAATACCAGAATATGTCGTGGAGCCAGGCCAGCGATAAGATCCACCGCGTCTACGAAACACATCTCGCTGGAGCCGCGCTATGACCAAAGCGATTGTGTTATACCTGCACGTGCATCAGCCGTTTCGCATCCGTCACTACACCGTTTTTGACAGTGGTACCTCGCACGACTACTTCGATGCACCTTACGAAGACAATGCCAGCAACGAGCGAACCCTAAAAAAAGTTGCCGAAAAATCATATCTTCCGACTAATGCTCGATTATTGCAAATTCTCGATGACAATCCGGATTTCAAAGTAAGTTTGTCAATTACTGGCACGGTTATTGAGCAGTTGCAGCGCTGGTCACCAGAATCATTGCAATCTTTTGTGGACTTATGCGCCACCGGCCGGGTGGAAATTGTGGCCGAAACATACCACCACAGTTTGGCTTTCTTTTATTCAAGAGCAGAGTTCGAAATGCAAGTCGACATGCACCGACGCAAAATCCAAGAAATCTTCGGTCAAACACCTCAAGTCTTCCGTAACACCGAGCTTGCCTACAACAATGATCTGGCCTTCTGGGCTGACAAAGCCGGCTATAAAGGCGTATTGTCCGAAGGCTGGGATCCGGTGCTGGGCTGGCGCAGTCCCAACTTTGTCTACCGGCCAACATATACCGACCGAATTCGGCTGCTCATGAAAAACTACAAGCTGAGTGACGATATCGCTTTTCGGTTCGGTTATAGCAATTGGTCGGAATATCCGCTAACTGCCGATAAGTTCTCGCA
>CAYZSM010000093.1:0-3572 GCA_964481105.1 uncultured Candidatus Saccharibacteria bacterium
CCGCCAATTTCGACCTACGGTTTTCAGAAGCTGGCTTGTGAATACTTCGCCCGCGGCGCTTGGGAGCAGCACCAGCTGCCCTACACCATCATCCGGCCGTTTAACTGCGTTGGCATCGGCGAAAAGCGCGCCCTCAGCGACAAGGAAATTTTCTCCGGCAACGTCAAGTTGGCTATGAGCCACGTGGTGCCCGATCTGGTCCAAAAAATCGTCAAGGGCCAAGACCCGCTGCACATTTTAGGCACTGGTGAACAAGTTCGCCACTACACCTACGGCGGCGACCTGGCGAAGGGCATCCGGCTGTGCATTGAAAAGGAAGAAGCTCTGAACAATGACTTCAATATTTCCACCGCGCAATCAACCACCGTCCTGGAACTGGCCGAAAAAATCTGGGGCAAGCTAAACGGCGACAAGCCATTCAGTGTGGTTTCCGATGATCCATACGAGCACGACGTCCAAAAGCGCGTGCCCGATACTTCCAAAGCCAAAAAAGTCCTCGGCTACGAAGCCACCACCTCGCTGGACGACATGCTGGATGAAGTCATCCCCTGGATCAAAGAACAAGTCGAACATGGCAACATCTAGCCCAGCTAGACCACTGCTCCATATCATTACGCCGGTTTACAACGAAGCTGAAAACTTTCCGGCGCTCTACGAAGCCGTCAAAAAGCACGTCAAAACGCCGCACCGCTTGGTGGTAGTCTATGATTTTGACGAAGATACCACCGTGCCGGTGGCCCGCAAATACGTCCGCCGCGACAAAACCATTGTGCTGCACAAAAACACCCTGGGCCGCGGCGCCCTGAACGCCCTGAAAAGCGGCATTGCATTCGTACCCTCCGGCCCGATGCTAATCATCATGGCCGACCTGGCCGACGACCTGTCACAAGTCGACGACATGTACCGGCTCTACCGCAAAGGCGCCGCAGTAGTCTGCGGCAGCCGCTACATGAAAGGTGGCCGGCAAATTGGCGGACCGCTAGTAAAGCGCACGCTATCACGGCTGGCCGGCATGTCGCTGTACTACGTCCGCCGCGTGCCAACGCACGACATCACCAACAACTTCAAACTCTACGACAAAGCGCTGTTGGATTCCATAACCATCGAAAGCCAAGGCGGTTTCGAAATCGCCATGGAAATCACCGTCAAAGCCTTCCATATGCGTCGCCGCATCGACGAACTGCCGACCACCTGGTACGACCGCCCAGCCGGCGAAAGCAACTTCAAACTCTGGGCCTGGCTGCCCTCATATTTGCGCTGGTACTTCTATGCCTTGAAGCCCCGCCACAGGGGCGATCATATTGACTAAATTCAAGAGTAGTGTATAATTAACTTATGAAAGTATTTCGGGAAAGTCCAGAGCAGCCACACTCTGTGCCCACACCAGAACAGCAGTTGGAAGGGGTGGACGTTGCATTGCTCACTCGTAATCATCGCCGCGCTGCTCACCAAGCGCTTGGCTCCGCTTATGCTAGCCTTTTTATCGTCCTGGCAATGGGACTAGAAACAGAAGTTGCCGAGAAAATTAACTATGCAGTAGAAACTCCCCAGGCGGTTGCGGCTTTTACTTTGGCGGGCTTCGCAATCAAGCGTACCTGGGACTACCAGAGACTAAACAGACAATTTATGAAGCTTGGCTTGCCAATACCGGACTCACTCCCAGGCAGTTAAGTTTATGAGTAAAGGCACTGCTTTGAAACCGCGCCTCCGCGCGTAGCATTTCGCGTTTTCTTGTCGTTTGGTTTGCTGCTGGCCATGCGCTACTATAACAACTCGGCCCTTGCTTCCCCATCCTCCACCCAAACGCCACCCAATGGCTACCTATCCGCCATACATCCTCCACCCACTAGGGTATACATGGTCTAACAAAGGGCAGCGCAATTCAACGCAGTTTTATTGACAAAAAGTCAAAAGTAAGTATAATTCATCGACCATGAACTACCCTTTTATAAATGGCTACCAAGCTCTTGATCCTACGAAACAGATTGAGTACATCGTTCCATTCCCCTATAGCTCTAACTTAGGTGTGGGTGAGGGCAATGTGCTGGAGCCGCGCTTGAGTGTTATGTCCCAGATGTCAATCGACGCTGCCGTGAAAGTGTATGAAGAGCATCCGGATGCTGAAATTGTCATTGCTGGCGAGGCCTGCTACGGTGATGAATTATTAGATACCACTGATCTGATGATCCGGCGGGCCCAAGAGATCTCCGATATTCCTCGCGCCGCATTGGTGCCGGTGCGAACTCCGAAGGGCGAAGCGCCAAACAACACCTACCTGCAGAGTGAAGCCATCGCCCACCATTTTTCCGGCAAGCCTAATCCGCAAAATATTCTCATTGTCGGCCTGAATTATCATTTGCCGAGGATCAAGCACACTGTCGAAGCTTACGGCGTGCCTAATCCAAAATTTTTGAGTATTGAGGCATTATTCCGCGCAGCGAATATTACCGAATATAGCGAGTACTTGCCGCACACCCACTGTCTGGAGAGCTCAGAACGCATGTTGCGGCTGGTTAATATGATAGACGGCAAAGGCCGTTTGCTGAACCTGGCTATGCGCCGGAGTGGCCCGCGTTTAGTTGACGTGGTGCGCGGTGATGACGGCGAACTGCATCTGGAGCAAGGCTTGGCTAAAGACAAATTGCAGGCCTTGAGCGAAACAGGTGCCGTGGTTCGCACGCGGACTGCTTAAACGGATTTTTTCTCGATAAAAATGTAGCGTTTGTAGACGGGGTAGGTCCAGATCATTTGGATGATGACGGCAATGGCTTTGGCGATGATGTAGTTGATGTGGTCGCTGGCGTAGGACACGAAAGTTACGGCGAACATGTAGTTGATGATTAGCAGGAAGAAGTAGGTGGTGATGTGGCGCTGGAGGCTTTCTTTTTCGCGGGCGTCGAAGGTCCAGTAGCGGTTGAGCACGAAGTTGTAGATGATTGATAGCCAGTAGGCGACGGATGTGGCGGCGGCGATGCCAATGCTTAACTTGCCGTGCAGCAGCACCAAAATGCCGAAATCCAGCACAAAGGTGGTGCCGCCAACGAATAAATAGCGCACAAAGTGATGACGATACAGGTACAGCAGCAGGGCCGAAGTTTTTTGGACCACGCCTAGTTGTCCAGCATTCTGAGCAGGTATTTGCCGTAGCCGGATTTGACGAGCGGGTCGGCGATGGTCCGCACTTGCCCGGCGTCGATGAAGCCTTGGTGGTAGGCGATCTCTTCGATGCAGCCGATTTTGAGGCCGGTGCGTTTTTCGATGACCCGGATGTATTCGGAGGCATCGTTCATCGATTCGAAGGTGCCGGTGTCCAGCCAGGCCGAGCCGCGGCTCATGATTTGCACTTTGAGCTTGCCGCGCTTCAAATATTCTTCGTTGACGGTGGTGATTTCCAGCTCGCCGCGATCACTGGGCTGGATGTTTTTGGCGATCTCCACGACGTCGTTGTCGTAAAAATACAGGCCGACGACGGCGTAGTCGGATTTTGGCTCGGCTGGCTTTTCTTCGATGGAAACGGCGTTTTTGTCGGCATCGAATTCGACGACGCCGTAGCGCTCCGGATCGGCGACTTT
>CAYZSM010000094.1:0-3558 GCA_964481105.1 uncultured Candidatus Saccharibacteria bacterium
GAGCTATCACTTGGGGCTGCGCGGGAAGCGGCGGCGGAGCCGCCGGGGCTGCTCCTGGTGGCATCTGGGCACCAGCCGGAGGCCCGGCCGGGTATGCTGCTGGTTGGTTTGGTGCCGAGGGATTCATGCGTATTTTTGCCCACCTATGTTTTCTGGCTGTCGTAACCGCCAAAGGCGGTCGCCGATCAGTGCAATGAAATGACGACTTCCTCCTGCCCGTTCGCCTGTTTGACTCTTTGGGCTTCGCGGGCCAGGGTGGCGACGTTCAGGTCATCGTTATTCGCTAATGCTAGTATAGCAGGATCCTCCGAAGCTGTCATCGCTGGCGCAGCCTCGGCAACGGGGGTATCGGCGGCCGCATCGGCTTGGACTTGATCTTGCGGTGCCTGGGCCTGCGTGGGCGGTTCTTGCCCGAGCGGCCACAGCGTCCGCAGATTGCCATACGGCAGACTCGAAGGCACGGCATGCGCTTTCAGCGCCGAACTCAAAACCGCCTCAGCCTGTTGTTCGTCTTCGACAGGCGCCATTTGCTGGTTGTCGGCCGCTGCAGCATTATTCATAAACCAAGGAGCATCTGTCCCGGTAGCAGCCGGCGGCGTGGTGGTAATCGGCATCGGACTGTTCAGCTGCTCAATCAGTTGCTGGCGGCGTTCCTGGGTGGAGCGGTCAATCATGCTGTCGAATTGCTGAGCGATAGGATTGTTCGAGGTATCCATCATGTCATCCGAGGCCGTTACGTCATAGCTCGGCACTTCCTGCGGCAGGCTGTTCGGATCGATCAAGCGATCAGAAGTCCTGGTCGCCATAGCATGAGGCGTATAAACATTGACGTCAACATGCTTAACGGCCCAACCGCGACTATCAATAGTATTGGCCAGCGCCGCCAGCCGGCTGTGGACCTCGCCTTGACTCAGGCCGTCAGTGTAAACATGCTCCACCTTTTTCGGAACGGTAACGGTCACCAGTTCCTTGACACCGCTTTGGTTCCAAATCCGAACCCGCGGCTTAAACATAAAGTTCAGTTTGCCAAGCGCCCAAAGCTCAGTCGGCTGGTCGCGCCCGAACGGAAACGCAAAAAACGCAAAAAACAGCGCCGGCGGGACTGTTACAAACAGCATAAAGAAGAGGCCATTTTTTATAAAAACCCCTGAAAGATACAGAAAAAAGGCCATCACCAAGGCAAACAAAAACTGCCGCAGCGTCAACGGGCCCAAGATTTTATCGTCGGCCTCAATATCCTGGATCAACTTATAGGTTGCCATACCGCTTAAGTATAGCAAACGTTGCCATGCATCCACCCCTCATCCGCCCAATGTCCATACAACGTCCGCACAACGTATGGAGGATGTATGGACAACCGCCACCCATTCGCCACCCATCCACCATACATCCGCCACCCAAACGCCACCCAATGGGTACCCACGACCGAGCAACCCCCTCATCTACTCGGCTACTACGACTACCCGCATTGTTCGGCGGCGATCACGCAGCGTCCGACCGCATCCGGAACCGCCTTGACGAAGCCCAGATGTAACCCCTATAGTAAGAGGTTAATGGCACAACCTCAGCTGGTTATTTGCGGCTCGATCGCGATCGATCGAATTATGAATTTTTCCGGCCGCTACCGCGACCTAATTCAGCCTGATAAACTGCACGCCCTGTCGCTCAGTACGCTGCTGGACAAGCTGGAAGACTCACCCGGCGGCGTCGGCGCCAACATTGCCACTTCCCTGGCTTTTCTCGGTGAGCAGCCAGTACTGCTCGGATCAGTCGGCCCGGACGCCCACGACTACGTCGACCAACTCACCGGCCGCGGCATCGACACCAGTCATATTTATGTCAGCGAGCTGCCCACCGCCTCTTTCAATGTCATCACCGACAGCGAAGACAGCCAAGTTGGCGGCTTTTACCAGGGCGCCATGAGCGACGCCGAATACCTCAGTTTTAAACCCTGGGAGGGCCAAGCCATCCTGGCAATGATTTCGGCAAACAATCCCGAAGCCATGAACCGTCAGGTCGCCGAGTGCCAAGAGTACGGGCTGCGCCTGGTGTACGATCCCGGCCAGCAAGTGTCCGATCCGACCACCGATCTGGAAGCTGGCGTGGCCGCCGCCGAAATCGTCTTCGTCAACGATTACGAACAAAGCGGCCTGTGCCAAAAAGTTGGCATCACCCCCGAGCAGCTCAAAGACCGCCTGCCAATCCTGGTCACCACCTACGGCAAAGACGGCTCGATCATCGAAGGCCAAAAACTCGCCGAACCACTCAAAATAGCCGCTGCCAAACCCGCCCAAGTTGTCGATCCAACCGGGGCCGGCGACGCTTACCGAGCTGGCTTTTTATATGGATACTTGCGACAATGGGACTTGCGTCAGTGCGGCCAATTGGGAGCCACCGTGGCTTCATTTATCGTCGAGCAGCACGGCACGCAGCACGCCTTTTCCATCCAGTCAGTTCAGGAACGTTACCAAGCTAACTTCAACGAGGAGATCACGCTCTAAATGGCCGAAGATTATAAAGTCAAAGACATCGCCCTTGCCGAATGGGGCCGCAAAGAAATCACGCTCGCCGAAAAAGAAATGCCCGGCCTGATGGCCCTGCGCCAAGAATTCAAAGCCAGCCAACCGCTCAAAGGCGCCCGCATCAGCGGCTGCATTCACATGACCATCCAAACCGCTGTCTTGGTGGAAAGCCTGCAAGCCCTCGGCGCCCAGGTCCGCTGGTCATCCTGCAACATCTTTTCCACCCAGGATCACGCCGCAGCAGCCCTAGCCGCCGCCGGCACCCCCGTTTTCGCCTGGAAAGGCGAATCCGAAGACGAGTACTGGTGGTGCATCGAGCAAACCCTCGACTTCGGCGACGGCCCAGACGGTGCCGATGACCAAAAAGGCCCCAACATGCTGCTAGATGACGGCGGTGACCTGACTGCCCTAGTCCACGACAAGCACCCCGAACTCCTCAAAGACATCAAAGGAGTCTCCGAGGAAACCACCACCGGCGTCAAACAACTGAACGAGTTTTTGGCGGCAAATAAGCTTAAAATCCCCGCCATTAACGTTAATGACAGCGTCACTAAGTCTAAATTTGACAATTTATACGGTTGCCGTGAATCGCTGGTTGACGGCATCAAGCGAGCCACCGATGTCATGCTGGCCGGCAAAGTCGCTGTGGTCGCCGGTTATGGCGATGTCGGCAAAGGCAGCGCCCAATCGCTCAGAGCCTTCGGCTGCCGCGTGCTGATCACCGAAATTGACCCGATCTGCGCCCTGCAAGCCCTGATGGAAGGTTACGAAGTCGTCACCATGGACACCGCCGCACCGCAGGCCGACATTTTCGTCACCGCCACCGGCAACAAAGACATCATCACCCTCGACCACCTCAAACAAGCCAAAGACACCGCCATCGTCTGTAACATCGGCCACTTCGACCACGAAATCCAAATCCAGCAGCTCAATGACTTACCAGGCGTCAAAAAGGAAGAAATCAAGCCCCAAGTCGACCTGTACACCATGCCCGGCACCGGTCGCCGTTTGATCGTTCTGTCCGAAGGCCGGTTGG
>CAYZSM010000095.1:0-3546 GCA_964481105.1 uncultured Candidatus Saccharibacteria bacterium
CTCGCAGCTTTCCAAACATATACTTCTGCAGCCGCTTATCTTCCGGATAAAAATCCCTCGCGCCTTTGTATGGTTGAGTTGATAGTGCCATAGGTTACTCCCCATTATAGGTTATTTCTTTGCCAAACGAATGGACACCGCCCGCGCATGAGCCTGCAGGCCTTCGGCTTCAGCCAATGTCTCGATGGTCGGTGCCAGACGGGCCAATCCGGCCCTCGTCAATGATTGAAAGCTCACTTGCTTCTGAAAGTCAGCGACTGATAGGCCGCTGTACGAGCGCGCCCAACCGTTGGTTGGCAATGTGTGGTTAGTACCCGAAGCATAATCACCAGCGCTCTCCGGCGAAAAAACCCCGAGAAACACCGAGCCGGCATTGGTGACTTGGGTTATATAGCGTTTCGGCTGCCGAACTGACAAAATCAAGTGCTCCGGCGCGTACATATTCGCAAACCCAAGAGCCGCTTCAACTGACTTTACAATCACACACAATGAGTTTTGCATCGCTCGCTCAGCTATTTCCCGCCGCGGTAAGGTCGCCAGCTGCTCCTTTATCTGAGCCTGCACTTGGGAAGCCGTGTCAGCTGATGTCGCAGCCAATACTACTTGACTATCAGGACCGTGCTCGGCCTGACTCAACAAATCAGCCGCCACGAACGCCGGCCGCGCGGCATCGTCAGCTACCACCATGACTTCAGATGGACCAGCCGGCATGTCGATCGCCACACCGTAGCGCTGGGCATACTGTTTAGCAGCCATGACATACTGATTACCCGGTCCGAAAATCTTATCCACCCTAAGCACAGACTCAGTCCCCTGTGCCATTGCGGCAATCGCCTGGGCACCGCCGGCCATAATCAACTTGGAGGCACAGACTACTTGGGCGGCGTAGCAGATTGCCGGGTCAATAGCCCCCGCCTTGTTAGGCGGTGTACAGATAATGATATCCTTACACCCCGCCAACTGAGCCGGTACGCCCAGCATCAAGGCCGTTGAAATCAGTGGAGCGCTACTGCCCGGCACGTACAGCCCCACCCGTTCGATAGGCCGAGCTTCCTGCCAGCAGGTTACACCCGACACTGTTTGAATTGCCGCCGGCTTTAAAACCTGAGCTTGGTGAAAACACCTTATATTGGCAGCCGCCTGTTCAATGGCAGCTAGAAGTTCGTACGGCGTCTGTGCCGCCCATCGCTCTCGGGACCTTTGAGACACGGCCACTGTCCGGACGGCAACACCGTCAAGCTGTTTAGTGTACGCCAGCAGCGCGCAGTCACCGTTCTCACCAATTTTTCTGTAAATCGTTTCGATAGTATTACCGAGGGAACGCTGATCGAGGACTGGTCGGGCGCACAACGCTCTCAACTGCGTCTGGGTTGGCAGAGTATAGGTTTTCATTTTATCGGCCGCCTTTGAGCGGACTGGGTGTTTCTAACGACCAGCGCCGGGACCACTTTGGCAAGCATTCTGTACTCTACTAAACCTGCTCTTCTGGCACTATCGCCAGTCTTGACCAAGTCGGCACCAGCCTGAAAAGGACTCAGACATACTGCTAGTTCACCACTGCCGCGTACTGGTAACCTCATTGGCCATACGGGCAGAAAACCTTTGGTAGCCTGCAAGAGCTCGGGTCGGGTAGCTGGTATGGGCAAGGGCTCGCTTCTGCGGCCATTCCAAGGAGCATTGCTAAGCTCATATTCAAACTTTTCTACTGCTTTTTTTACTACCAGCAGGGAATATCGACACATCGGTATTCCGGTCTCCGCCCACATAAGTACACCCCGGCTGGGACTTTCGGCAATCGAGTCCGTGCCAGTCACGCCGGCATCTGCCCAACCCGCCGCTATCCAGCCCGGTATATCCATGCCTTTGGCGTAGCGAAAAGCAATACCCTGCGACTTGCGTTCGTCCTGGCCCCTAATATACGGCGGCGCTTCAATGCCGCAAACCGCTGCTAAGCCCTGTATACAGGTCAGCATGTCTTCGCCCTTAGGGATTAGGATGCTTTCGGCGCTGTTTAACTCTTTCAAAACGCTGCCAGCAGCATTTTGCTCATTATATTTTTCAAGGCCCGTTCTAAGGCCGTTTATACCAAAATTTTTCATAGTTTTCTCCAGAAATTAAATGTAAACAAACAAAAACGCCGAAGCATGTCCGGCGTTAGGATTTCAGGGTGAAAGAAAACTAACCGCGGGCGCGCTCCGGCAGAAGATGTACATGATGTTGGTTAGTTATGAAAAGTTTCATCTGGTGGATAATTATAGCACTTATGTCAATACTTGGCAAATTTAGGCCGTCTTGCGTTGCAGGGCGCGGATATCAATGGTGTGATGATCGACCAGGTCGCGAGTAGTGTCGAGTTTGCGCTCAATACGACCTAGACGGCGATCGACTTTGTCAAAGCGCTTGGAAATCAGCTCCACGGCATCACCAACGATCTCACCGACCGTATCGCCGACAATTCGTGTGACAATCGGAGGTACCATATCATTAATGATTTTGGGGACTTTGTCATCGATGATTTTGGTGACGATTGCCGGTACTTTTTCATCAATGATCCTGGTTACAATCATCGGGACCTTGTCGTCAATAATCTTGGTGACGATTTCGGGAACCCGCTTGTCAATGACTTGATTGACAACGCGGCCGACAATTTCCTCGACATCTTGTCTTGTGGCTGGCTGGACTGCTGGGGTCATATTAGTATCTTACCTCCAATTTAGGCTTAGTTCTAGAGGCAGAATACTGGATTAGGATTAAGTTTTTCTTAAACTTCACGAAATAAGCTGTGGCTCGCAAATTTTAATTCCAACTGGCCCCAATTTATCACTGCAAGCCAAAGATATTGTAGATTTTATTTTTATATGATAATATTGATTTATATTCAAGTTTCAATCCTTAAAGGAGGATCCTACTATGCACTTTCGCGGACCAGAGACTAAACCAACGGTAGTAATTCTGGCAGTATCTGCCGCGCTAGGCCTCAGTGCCTGCGGTGCTACATGCGAAAGCTCGCAAACTCCCAGCCGGCCCAAGGCCAACCCGGCAGCTGCGAGCAATCCGCTGCCTGCGCCGCAACCCGGCCAAACTATGCACGACGCGAAGCCCGAGATTGTAAATGTCGAGTACCTAGACACCTACGGGGGCGACGTCAAGACCTATGTCAAGACTTATACCATTCGCCAGGCCGGTACTCCGGATTATGATGTCACGCAAAGCTGTGAGCCGCCTGGCCACATGGTCAATGGAGAGTACCGGGTTCCCTTAGTTTCTGAGGAACCGTATGAATTATGGACGAGCTTCGAGAGCACTATTGACGGACGACTTAACAGAGTAATTCGGGATAAAGCGGCCACCGTTTGCGAGGACCACACACTCACGCCAGAAGAAGGTTCTGCAATTCCCAGCTACGACACGGTACCTGTAAAAAACGAAGTACACGGATCCTAGCAGAAAATTCTTAGCGCGGCCTGCAACAGCCTTAAGATCTGGAGATCTGGTGCGGATGAGAGGACTTGAACCTCCACGCCTTGCGGCACTAGTTCCTAAAAC
>CAYZSM010000096.1:0-3534 GCA_964481105.1 uncultured Candidatus Saccharibacteria bacterium
CCAAGCCTGGACTGCTGTAGCCGTTTTGGCTTGCGGTGCCTCGATTACCGTCAGCTATATTAAAGCTAAAGGTGAGGTTGCGCTGGCATCCAGACAAAAAAACCTGGATCATCACGAAATCAACACTTATTATAAAGAGGGCTTGGTGCCATTTGAAGTTCGAATGTTTATATTGGTGGTCGGTTTGTTAAGCGGTCAGCTTTTGGTAGCCACCACCATAATTGCGTTGCTGGCGACCTACACAATGTTCGAACGTTTGACGATTATCACTCGAAAACTCTAAAGCATGTATAAAATCGATTTGCACACTCACTCCATTGCTTCGCCGGACGGAGCCCTAACGGCTGAGGATTATCGCCGACTGCTGGCTTCCGGGGCACTGGATGTCATTGCCGTAACTGATCATGAAACTGTGACCTTCGCCCTGGCATTGCAGCGTGAACTGGGCGACAAGATAATCGTCGGTGAAGAAATTAAAACCACCGAGGGTGAAATTATCGGTTTATTTTTGAAAAAGCGAATTCCGCCAGGTTTGACCCCCGAGGAAACAGTCCGCCAGATTCGCGCCCAAAACGGGCTGGTCTACATCCCCCATCCGTTTGAAACGCTTCGCCAGGGCATGCAAGAAGCAGCCCTGAACGGCATTGCTAGCGAGGTTGATGTCCTTGAAACTTGTAATGGAAGAGCTTATTTTCAGAATAATTCTGAGCCGGCTAAGCGCTGGGCGAAAACCCACGGAGTAGTCGGGGCGGCCAGCAGTGATGCGCATGGCAAAATCGGTTGGGGCAAGACCTATAGTGTTGTCGACGGTAAACCAACACGCAACAATCTGGCTTCATTATTGGGCGCCGCCGTTTACTCCACTGAAAAAGTTGGTTTTCGCGGCAGTTTGTACCCAAAATTCAACCGCTTACGCAAAAGATTTAGCAATCATGAATGAGCTTTTATACGCCTTGTGGTTTTTTGTGCCGGCTGGGGCTGCCAACGTCACGCCAATTCTGGTAGTTCGTTTGCCGCTGCTACGTCAGTGGACCGCACCACTCGACGGCGGCCAGCGCTTCCAAGGCCAACGACTGCTCGGCGGCAGCAAAACCTGGCGCGGTTTGGTCTGCGGCATCATTGTCGCTCTGTTAATCTTTGCTTTGCAGCAACAGCTCAGTGATCATCTTGGCAGCTTCAGCGCCTATTTACGCGCTCAGCACTACGCTGACTTATCGATTGTTCTCGGCGCCCTGCTTGGCGCCGGCGCTTTAGTTGGTGATGCCGTGGAAAGCTTTTTTAAGCGGCGGGTTGGAGTAGCGCCGGGTTCAACCTGGTTTCCGTTTGATCAGTTGGATTACATTATTGGCGGCTGCCTATTTGCGGCGCTGCTTGTCCGCTTATCTTTCAAAATGTATGTTTTGGTAGCCATTGTGTGGTTCATCATTCACCTTATTTCCAGTTATATCGGGCACCGGCTGAATCTCAAAAAAAGCCCGATTTAGCGTAGACGCCTCTTGGCAGCATGTATAATGAGCGAATGAACGTGACGATTGTCGGGACGGGTTATGTCGGGCTGGTTACCGGCTGCTGTTTGGCGGAAAGCGGTAACCAGGTTGTCTGCGTCGATAACAATGAAGCGAAGGTCGCCGACCTACAGGCTGGTAAAATCCCTATTTACGAACCGGGTTTGGAAGAAATCCTCCAGCGCAATTTTCAGGCCGGGACTATATCGTTTACCACCGATTTAGCGGAAGGGGTGGCCGCGGCTGAGGCAATCTTTTTGGCGCTGCCCACCCCGCCGCAAGAAGACGGTTCAGCGGATTTATCGGCAGTTTTGTCGGTAGCTAAGCAGTTGGGCAATTGCCTGCCAGACCAATACTGCGTGGTAATTGATAAAAGCACGGTGCCGGTTGGTACCGCTGAGGCAGTTCATGAAGCGATCGCCGCGGCCGGCGGAACTAATTTTGATGTCGTTTCCAATCCGGAATTTTTGCGTGAAGGCTATGCCGTGCAGGATTTCATGGAACCTGAACGTGTAGTCGTCGGTGTGACTTCCGACAAAGCCGAGCACGTTATGCGTGAACTATACAAACCATTTGTCGACGAAGATCGACCGTTGTACGTAACCGATCCGGCCACTGCCGAATTGGCCAAATACGCCGCTAATACCTTTCTGGTCACCAAAATCAGTTTTATGAATGAACTGTCGAATCTGTGCGAAAAAATGGGCGCTGATATTGACATGCTGCGCCTAGCTATTGGATCGGATAGTCGCATCGGCCATAAATTTTTGCATCCGGGCATTGGCTGCGGCGGCAGTTGTTTTCCCAAAGATATCCGGGCCCTCAAACATATGTCCGAGGAACAAGACTACGATTTCAAGCTTTTAACAGCCGCTATGACCATCAATGACCAACAGCAGCGCCTGCTGGTAACCAAACTGCTCGATCATTTCCATAGCGATATCGCCGGTAAAACTTTCGCACTGTGGGGCCTGGCCTTTAAACCGCACACCGATGATATTCGCGAAGCTCCGGCGCTGACTATTATTGACCAATTGCTGGCGGCTGGCGCGCAGATTAGGGCTTATGATCCACAAGCCGGCCAGCATGTCCGCGAGCGGTATTCTAATAATCAACAGATTGCAGTGGTGGATAATCGCCAGGAGGCCCTCTCCGGTGCTGCGGCGCTGCTGATTGCCACCGAATGGCCGGAATTTGCCGGAGCTGACCTGCAACATATTAAGGAAGCGCTCGTCGATCCGCTGGTCTTTGACGGACGAAATGTTTTTCAGCCGGCCGATATGCGCGCCGCCGGATTTAGCTACTACAGCATCGGCCGCCGTCCCGTACTAAGCGACGCTTCGTGAAACATCGCATGCTCATAATTATTCCAGCTCTAATTGGCATTTTACTACTGGCCGCCGTAGCGGAAGTATTGGTTATTAAGTACAGCGGCACGCCAGTGCCAGCACCATCGATCCCCCGCGGCATGCAAACTTTGGGCAAAGGCCCGGAACTCACCTATGTCGTCATGGGTGACAGCACATCCATCGGTCAGGGAGCCGCGTATCAGGATAGTTACGCCGTGGCCAGCGCTGAGCACCTGGCCAAAACCTATCACGTGCATTTCGTGAATGTTGGCGTTTCCGGGGCTACCGCCAAAGATGTGCTGAATTTCCAGCTCGCGAAAGCCAAAACCTACAAACCGGATGTCGTTTTACTAGCCGTAGGTGCTAATGACGCCCGTAAATTCGCTACTGGCTCAGTAGTTCGCGGTTCCCTTCAAAAAATCATCGCCGAGCTTAAGTCAGCTAATCCTAAGGTGCGTATTGTGCTGACCGGCTCGCCGGCCATGGACAGCGTGCCGCGTTTTCCTTGGCCTGCCAATAAACTCATGGGCTTACGTACACGGCAAGTTAACAACGTAGTCACTCAATTGATCCAAAACAACAGCGCCCTAACTTTTGCGCCAGTGGCCGAAAAAACCCGCGCCGCGTTTTTAGCCGATCCAACGCTCTTTGCCGTCGATAAATTTCACCCCAACGCCCGT